>CAMLSI010000238.1 GCA_946482585.1 uncultured Lysobacteraceae bacterium | reverse complement strand
TGCCAAGGTATTTCCTGCCGCAACGATACGCGTAGTGTTGTTCATCACACCTGACCTATGAACTCGGGCCATGCCCCATCAGGGCCGTCGCATCTGCAGCAACGGCTGATGTGGAAAGACGCCGAATGGCAGCTTCAACCAGCGCACCACACCCGATGACGATGCCATGGTGATTCTCACAGACGAGCCATGACAGATCTTTGGGGACGAGGTAGTACTCGAAACCGAAGCACTCGCCGATGATTCCTACGGCTTCTTCGGGGGAAACTTCGTATACCGGGTATGGCCCAGGCTCTCGGCTCTCCACGATGAACCAGCAGCGTTCGCCGGCGTTCGGAACCAGGACGGGGATACGCCGATAGCCCTGGCTATCGTCGAACGACACCGACTCCGATTCCGGGAAGGCTTCCCACCACCAGCGACGATCATTGCCGCCGGCAAATCGGGCCAGAACCGTTCGGTTGATCGCTTCGGCGTCGGCGCGCGAAAGCCGCACTACCGTGCCCTTCAGCTGAAGTGATTCGACAGCGCGATCAATTTCGTCAGTTTGTTCGCACATTTGCTTGCCGCATAGTTGAATGGTTCCAGCGAAGGATCAGGCGTCGCTTCGCGGAATGACAGCAAGCAGATCAGTGACGCCGACATCGACGCCGGACTGGGACAGCAACGTGGTGACCTGACCGCGGTGGTGCGTCTGGTGGTTGAAGAAGTGCTGCAGCAGTGCGCCGAAGTTCCTGCTGGATGCGACGCCGGCCATGCTGCTGTAGGCGATGTCGACGGACAGGTGCTCGGGTGTCAGCTCGGCAACCCAGCGCGCGATGAGTTCGTCGAGCCGGAGCCGATACTGACGAAGCGCGGGCAAGTCCGGCGCGAGGAGTTGACTCAGCGACGTCGGCTGCGGAAATGCGGCGATCGCGCCCAGTGCCGTGAACGAGGCGGGATGCCGGGCAAAGCGATGAAGCCAGATCGTGTCGCCGACCGCGATGTGATTCAGCGTTGCCAGGATGGAACCGAAGAACGCGCCCTTGTCGGCTGCGAGCGTGGCATCGTCGAGAGTGGCTGCGGCCTCGAACACGCGGTCGTTCATCCAGCGGTTGTATTCCGCCATGAGTGCTGCGATCTGCGGGGTCATGTGCGATGCCTGATGCTTGAATTGAGCCGGCGCTCTGCGGCGACGCATCGATTCTAGAAGATCGATGCCCCGGAAAACCGTCGTTCGATATGGGGCTATGGGGGCCGACGTTTACCGCCACGGGAGGGGTGAAGATCGAGGAATCCCTGCGATCTGCGCCCGTCATGAAAATGGTGCGAGACCGGTGTTGAATTTCAAGGCGCTCATTCGTCGTCACGATGGAAGCTCAAGAGTCCGCCCCAGCTGAGGAGACGCGTGCAATGACCATCACGATCACCGCATTTGAACGGTCGCCCGACGGCGGCATGGGCCTGGCGCGCGATACGCGCGTGCGCTGGGCGCTCGAAGAAGTGGGTCAGCCTTACGAGGTTCGTCGGGTTTCCTTCGCGGCGATGAAGGCGCCGGACCATCTGGCCATCCATCCTTTCGGCCAGATCCCCACCTACGAGGAAGGTTCTCTCTCGCTGTTCGAGACCGGTGCCATCGTCTTTCATCTTGCCGAGCAGCATGCGGGCCTGCTGCCGAAGGATCGCGACGCGCGCGTGCGCGCGATCACCTGGATGTTTGCGGCACTCAACACCGTCGAGCCGCCGATCCTCGACCTGACGACCGCGAAAATACTCGAAGGCGACAAGCCGTGGAGCGAAGAACGCTTGTCGCTGGTCAAGGACCGCGTTCGCGTCCGGCTGGGCCAGCTCTCGGTTCGCCTCGGCGCCGCCGACTGGCTCGATGGCGCATTCAGCGCGGGCGATCTGTTGATGGTATCGGTGCTGCTGCGGCTGAGGATGTCAGGGATTCTGGACGAGTATCCCAATCTGGCCGCCTACGTGGCCCGCGGCGAAGCTCGGCCCGCCTATGCCCGGGCTTTCGCCGCGCAATTGGCTGTCAATGCGCCATCGACAGCGTGAAGCGCTCGCTGACGATCCGGCTCTCGATGGGGCGAGTCGCGCTTCCCGCAAGTTCTGATGACGCATGTGGAATGCGCGTGGAATCGAATTGGAAAGACGCGGCGGCGGAGGGTTCCTACTGTTCCGGACGCGCAGCCGTCGCGATCCGTCGAAACGGTGTGCGCTACCCCTGACCCTACATCTGGAGTGATGTCGAACATGAAAGTCCAACTTTTCGCGGTCACCGTGCTGGCCGCGCTGGGCGCCAGTCTTTGCCTTCCCGCCAGGGCTGGCTCCGATGCCGTCGTCGAGTCGGCCGTGTCGGACAATTCCCCGCAAATCGTCGATACCTCGCCGGCGCAGATCACGCGAAACAACAAATTCCAGCGATTGGTGTATCTCGACGGGACCGAGGACAGTATCGTCTACCGCCACGAAATCGACCTTCCCGCCGGCGCGCTCCTGGTTCCGGGGGCCGACGAGGCCGACAGGCGCGACCTGACGAGTGACATCGAAGTCGTCGATGCGCAGGGCCGGGCGCTGGGCACGATCGATGCGGCGTGGGCGCAGGATGAGTCGGGCCAGTCGCTGCCCAGCCTGTTTCGAATCGAGGGTGAAACGCTCGTCCAGGTCGTCGACGCCAAGACTGCCGTGGGGCAGGTCACCGCGCTGCTGCAATACACGGGCGCCGGCGACACGGACGGGACTGACGGGGCGACGAAAGCCTACGTCGGTATTCCGTCGAACTACGTCTACAACCTGAACCATCCGCGCAAGACACTGCACGACTACTGCACGAAGTCGCCCGACGAATTCCCGAATCCGATCGGGGCGAACGCGAACTTCCGCGGTCCCTGCGCGCGGCATGACATGTGCTTCGAACAGCGGCAGGCGTCGAAGCAGACCTGCAATAACCGCCTCTGGGGCAACCTGAAGTCAAATTGCGAGCACACGTACGCCTGGTACAACCCGACGCGCCAGGCCTGCATCAATACGGCGTACGTCTATTGGGGAGCCGTGACGGCCAACACGTTGTGGCCCTGGTAACGAGGCTGGGGCAAGACGCGCGCGGGGCGCGCGTCTTCCTTTTCCGCGTTTGGAAATCGACTCGGGGCCAGATCGACAACGGCGCGTCAGACGACGAGACGACTCGTGCGCTCGCTGCGCGAGCACACGCTACCGGAAGGACCGCTGTCCGGCGCATGGCGGACCCTGCGACGACTGCACGAGCCGGTGAACCAATTGGCGAAACGGCAAGCCGTGCGTTGCTTCGTTCCTTCCGGTCAGCGCGGACATCGCAAGCGGAGATGGAGCCGAAGAACGCGCCCTCATCCGCTGCCAGCGTGGCGTTTGTCGAGCGTCGCAGCGGCGTCGAACGCGCGGGCGGCTGCCGGGGTTCATCGCGCAGGCGAAACACTCGCGCCGTGTCTGCGCATCGAGTCGTAGTAGTGGAAGGCGACGCGCACGTGATCCTTGAGATGCTGGTCGATCCACGGCTTGGTGAGAACCGGAAGACGGTGCCGCGGTCGACCGATTCGATCACGGTGCTCACGTCCGTATAGCCCGACAGGACCATCCGTATGATGTCGGGATACAGGCTGCTCACGCGGGTCAGGAAATCGGTCCCGTTCATTTCCGGCATGCGCTGGTCGGACAGGATGACGCACCTCGTGTTTCGCGAGCAGTTCGAGGCCGTCCTGTGCGCTCTCCGCGAGCAGGATGTCGTAGCCTTCGCCGCGCAGCAGGCGTCGCAGCGCGCTGCGGATGTTCGGTTCGTCGACGACGACGAGCAGCCTGCGCTGCGCCGCATCGACCGGAGGAAACAGCAGCCCTTCGCGCCGGCGCAGCAGGTCGGCGAATTCGTCGGCGGGCACGGCCGGACTGAAGAAGTATCCCTGCATTTCGTCGCAGCCCGCCGCCGCAGGCAACTGGCCTGCGCCTCGGTTTCGACGCCCTCGGCGATGACTTTGATCTGAAGATGATGCGCGAGATCGATGACCGCGTCGCTTATCGCCGCGCTGTCGGGTTCGCTGCTGACGTCCTGCACGAAACTCCGGTCGATCTTGAGACAGTCGATCGAGAATCGCTTCAGATAGCCGAGAGAGGAATGCCCGGTACCGAAGTCGTCCAGCGCGCACCGGACACCGGGTCTGCGCAGCGCGGCGAGCGTGTGCACCGCGCCGTCGACATCGTGCATGACCGCACCTTCGGTGAGCTCGACTTCCGGCAGCTCGCCGCCGATGGCGTGCGCAGCCAGCGCGCGTTCGACGTGTTCGACCAGGCCCTCGCCGCGAAATTGCCGGGGTGAAAGATTGATCGCGATCAGGCAGTCGGGCAGGCCCGTCCGCCGCCACGTGCTGAGCTGTTCGCAGGCGCTGTCGATGCAGGAACTCGCGCTCGTTGCGACGCGCCTCCTGCAGCCTTCCACAGGCATCGCCGACCAGATCGGCGACGCGACGGTCCTGAGTCAGGGCGGTCTCGATCTCGCCGATGGCATGCCGTTGTTCCATCCACGCCGTCCCGCCGACGATGAGGCACAACAGCAAGGGCGCCGAAAGCCCGAGCCCCAGCAAGGTCCGCAACGTATAACTGTGGAAGCGATTGGTCACGGACAACCTCGCGACGCACGTCGATCTGTCATGCCCGTGCAGGAGGTGCGCGAGCGGGCTCTGGTGTGGAAAGTGGTTTTTTCGAAAAAGCGCGCATCGTGCCGCACCGTCGTGGGCAAACGCGAGAGCGATTAACACGTCCGCGGCGGAACGTGGTGGCTGGAGCGGCGCGCAGCGATGCGCAACGGTTGACCTCGCTGGGTGGCGACGCTCAGCGGACAGGACGGTTTGCCGGCGACCCGATGACGTGCATCGGAACGTTCGAAAGTGACATGTCACGGCAGTGCTGACGTGAACCGCAATCGTCTGTCACCCGCGGAGACGGCTCTCGAGTCCGGCGCCTGGGAATGTCTCGCGACCCAGGGCAGGGCAAATCAAATCGCAGACGTGCCATCCTCGGTCGGCAGCGGAAGCGACGCCGGGCGCTGTCTCAGCGCGGCGGTTGACTTCCGGAGCGGTACTCCGAATAATGCGACTGAATACTCCGTTTATGTGACGCCATGGCACGCACGCGCGACGAATCGCTGCACGAGAAGCGCCGGGAACAGATCCTCCTGGCCGCCGCCCGGGTGTTCAAGGCGAAGGGTTTCCATGGCGCGCGTACCGAGGACATCTGTGCCGAAGCTGGCCTGAGCGCCGGTACCGTGTTTCGTCATTTCCCCGACAAGCGCGCGATGATCGCGGCGATCTCCGAGGCCGAGTACGAGCACTACCAGGCCGAAATCCGCCGGCTCGCCACGAAGGAAAGCCTGCAGGGGATGGCGCACATCACGCAGGCCGAGCTCGCCGAACTCATTTCTCCGACCGACTTCGATCTCGGCGTGGACACCTGGCTGGAGCTTTCGCGCGATCCCGAGAGCAAGCAGCGCATGCTCGCGTTCGACGCGAAGCTGCGCACGTTGCTCGCAAAGGAGCTCGCACGCGGCCAGACCGAGGGATGGGTTCGCGCGTCGCTCGATCCGCGCGGCGCCGCGACCGTGATCCTCGCGGTGTTCTCGGGCCTTTCGTTCGACCAGGCGGTCGGCGTGCCGACCCAGCGCTCTACGGCGAGCGCGCTCGCCGATCTCTTCGGAACCTACATCCTCGCCTCTTGAGGGACGCTCCACCTCGAACGTTCTTGTCGGCCTTTATTGCGACGGATTACTCCGTTTATAAACTCTTACCGGTTCTCACGATGACACCTTTCACACGCCTCAGTGGTCCGTTGCTCCTGGTAGGCGCGCTCGCCGCCTGTTCGAAAACGCCGGCTCCGCCAGCTCCGGCGCCGGCGCCCGGACTCCGCGCGACGGTCGAAAAAGTACAGAATGTTTCCATCGCGCCGATCGTGACGCTGACGGGCCAGCTCGTCGCGCGCGAAACCGTCCGTGTCTTTTCCGAAGTCGACGGCCTCATCGTCCGCCGTGTCCTCGTGGAAGCCGGCGAGACGGTGCGCGCCGGTCAGCCGCTGCTTTTCGTCGATACGAAGCCCGCGCAGCTCGAACTCGAACAGGCCCGCGCGCAGCAGGCGCAGGCGGTTGCGGAGGCGCAGCGTCTGCGCCAGGAGCTGGAGCGGCTGCGCCGCGTCGCCGATGTCGGCGGCGTTTCCGAGAATGCGCTCGCGAGCAGCACGCTGCAGCTCGAAGCCGCCGAGGGGCAGGTCCGCGCCGCCACGGCGGCGCGCGATATCGCCCGGCGCCGGCTCGACCAGGCGGGCTTTCGGGCACCGTTCACGGGCGTGGTTCTGCAGCGTGATGTCGAAGTCGGCGATCGCACCGGTGCGAACGGCACGCCTTACTTCGTGATTGCGAAAGACGGCGAGGTCGAGTTCGAGGCGTTCGCGGCCATCCGGCAGCTCGACGCGATCCGATCCGGCCAGTCCGCGGCGGTACACGTCGATGGGCGTGCCGGGCCGCAGGCCGGCGTGGTCCGCGCCGCCGCCGTCGCCGCGGACGGCGGCACGCGCAGCGGCCGCGTGCGCATACGGCCCGAAAACGCGACGTTCGGACCGGGCGGAGCGCCGGCGACCGCGACCATCGCGCTGCCCGGCCGCACGGCGCCGACGGTGCCGGCATCGGCGCTGCGCTTCGATCCGCAACCGTGGGTGTGGCGCGTCGGCGCCGACGGCATCGTGTCGCGGCAGAACGTCGAGCTCGGCCTGCCGAGCGCCGACCGCTACGAAGTACGCGCCGGTCTCGCTGCAGACGACCGCTTCGTCAGCGACGCCGGAGCACTGCTCGTCGAGGGTGATCGCGTCACACCGGTCGAGGCCGCCGCACCGGCGCGTGACGAGATGAAGGAGCCGCGCCGATGAAGGTGGGCATCTCAGGCTGGGCCGTCGAAAAGCCGACGCCGGTCATCCTGCTGTTCGTGCTGCTTTCGATCGCGGGCATTGCGAGCTATTTCGCACTGCCCTTGTCCGGCATGCCGCGTGTCGAGCTGCCCTTGGTCGAAGTGCGCATCGATCAGCCCGGCGCGACCCCGGCGGAGCTCGAAGGCAACGTCGCGCGTCGTCTGGAAGACGCGCTCGGCGAGCTCGCGTCGCTCAACCATCAGACCACGGTGATCGCCGAAGGCTCGGTGACGATCACGGCCGAATTCGCGCTCGAAGCCGATCTCGACCGCGTGACGCAGGATGTGCGCGAAACCGTCTCGCGCGTGCGTCCCGAATTGCCGGCAGCCGTTTCCGAACCCGTCATCCGGCGTGTCGATGCATCCGGCGGCGCGCAGCTGAGCTACGCCGTGCGCAGCGATCGGCTGTCGGCGGCGCAGCTCTCCCGCTATGTCGACGACGAGGTGCGTCCCGCGCTGCTCGCGGTCGACGGCGTGCAGCTCGTGACCCGCCTCGGCGGCGCGCGCCGCGAATTCCGCGTGGAACTGGAGCCCGCGCGCCTCGCTGTGCACGGCCTCGGCGTCGACGACGTGTTCCGGCAGTTGCAGGGCAGCGAAGCGAACCTGCCTGGCGGCAACATCCGGACGGAGGCCGGCGATCGCTCGATCCGGATCACCGGCGCGAGCGCCGACGCCGCGGCGCTCGGCGCGCGCCCCCTCATGCGCGCGTCGGGCGGTCCGGTCCGACTCGACGAGGTCGCGCGGGTGTTCGACGCGGGTACCGTCGCGGACGGCTACGCGCTGCTCGACGGCCGGCCGGTGATCGTCATCGAGATCGCGAAGTCGCGCGGCGCGAGCGAAATCCGCATGGCGGCCGGCGTCGCCGACGCGCTCGCCGCACTCGAACGCACGTCCGCCGGTACCCATTTCGAGCTCTTCAACGATGCGGTCGAATATACCCGCGAAAATTTCGCGAGCGCGCTCGACACGCTGATCGATGGCTCATTGCT
>CAMLSI010000237.1 GCA_946482585.1 uncultured Lysobacteraceae bacterium | reverse complement strand
CAGGTGGCTCAGCAACAGCCGTCGCTTGATCGTCAGCACGCCCTTCCCCCCGTTTCGCGCGCCTCCCACGACGCCCGCGATCCCCGAGTATAGGGAAACCCGCGGGAAAAGCCGGAATTCGCGTCGCAGCGCCGAACGCCGCGCCGAACGCCGCGGCCGGCCGTTCGGCGTCCAGGCATGCGCGTGCTTCGGCCGCCTTGCCTCGCCGTTCGGGCATGAACTACGCTCGGCCAACTTATGCCGCGCGGTTATGCCCGCGCCGACTCGGGGTTTGGGGAAATCTATGTTGGCTGCCCTTGGGCACATCCTGTTTGGCTTTTTCGGCCTGTTCGTACTCGTCCTGATTGCCTACGCGTTCTCCAATAACCGCCGCGCGGTCGACTGGAAGCTCGTCGCCACCGGCATTTCCCTGCAGATCCTGTTCGCCGCGTTCGTACTCAAAGTGCCGATCGGCGCGGACCTGTTCGACGCGCTCGGCAAGGGTTTCGTTCACCTGCTCGAGTTCAACAAGGTCGGCTCCGAATTCATCTTCGGCAAGCTGCTCGACGCCAACACCTTCGGCTTCATCTTCGCGTTCCAGGTGCTGCCGACCATCATCTTCTTCGCCGCGCTCATGGGCGTCCTGTATCACCTCGGCGTGATGCAGCAGATCGTCAAGGGCATGTCCTGGGCGATCACGAAAGTCATGAACGTCTCCGGCGCCGAAACCACGTCGGTCTGCGCCAGCGTCTTCATCGGTCAGACCGAGGCGCCGCTGACAGTGCGCCCCTACCTCGAGAAGATGACCGAGTCCGAACTGATGACGGTCATGATCGGCGGCATGGCGCACATCGCGGGCGGCGTGCTCGCGGCGTACGTCGGCCTGCTCGGCGGCAACGACCCGGCCGAAATGGCGAAGTACGCCAAGCATTTGCTCGCGGCAAGCATCATGGCCGCGCCGGCGACGCTGGTGCTGGCCAAGGTCCTGATTCCGGAAACGCGGGAACCGTTGACGCGCGGCACCGTGCGCATCGAGATCGAACGGCACAGTGCGAACGTGATCGATGCGGCGGCGAGCGGCGCCGGCGACGGCCTCAAGCTCGCGCTCAATGTCGGCGCGATGCTGCTCGCCTTCATTGCGTTGATCGCTCTGCTGAACTCCCCGCTGCAATTCCTCGGCACGATCACCTGGTCGGGCTGGCGCATCGCGATCACCGCCGCGATCGGCCTGCTGTTTCTGGCCGCCGCCGTGCATCTCTACGGCAAGGCGCGCGCGCCGAGCGAAACGCCGCTGGTCGGTGCCGACGGCACCCCGCTCGAGATGGCGCGTCCGGGCCGCGTGACCGGCGGCGTCGTGACCTGCGCGCTGCTCGGCGTGCTCGCGCTGCTGCTGGTCTCGGCGGCCTATGCGGCCGACGGCGCCACGATCAACGCCTGGCTGTCTGCCGGCAAGAGCGTGCCGGTCTCGCTGAGCCTCCAGACCATCTTGGGCTACGTGCTCGCGCCGATCGCCTGGCTGATCGGCACGCCGTGGCAGGACGCGGTGCTGGTCGGCAGCTTCATCGGCGAAAAAGTCGTGCTCAACGAATTCGTCGCCTATGTGGATCTTTCCAAGAACATGCATCTGCTGCAGGAGCACAGCCGCGTGATCGCGGCCTATGCGCTCTGCGGTTTCGCGAACTTCTCCTCGATCGCGATCCAGATCGGCGGCATCGGCGGCCTCGCGCCCGGACGCCGCGCCGATCTCGCGCGCTTCGGCCTGCGCGCAGTGCTCGGCGGTTCGCTCGCGACGTTCATGACCGCGACGATCGCCGGCGTGCTCAATCAGCTCTGAAATCATGAGCGCGCACCGCCTCGAGGATCGCATCAATGCCCTGTCCGACCAGGACTGGGCCTGGTGGCCGCTGCTCGCGCTGCGGCCTCGGCGCGACGAAGCCCTGAGCGAAGCGCGGCTGTTCGTCATCGCGCTCGTGTTCGGCGGCCTCTGCGCGGCGTTCGCGGTGCTGCTGCTCTATCTGCTGTTCGGCGAGCCGTTGCTGATCGCGGCGGCATCGATCGCGGCATTGACGTTCGCGCTGTTCTACGTCGCTGCGCGCTTCACGCTGTTTCGCTGCTGGAACCGCCGCGCCGCGCGTCTGCGCGCGACGCCGGCCGGCCGCTGACCGCCCTTTCGCGCCTTCGCCCATGAGCGTCCTCGTCGTCGGCTCGTACAACCAGGATCACGTCTGGCGCATCGATCGCTTTCCGCAGCCCGGCGAAACACGGCGCGGACTCGGCTTCTCGACCGGCCCCGGCGGCAAGGGCTTCAACCAGGCCGTCGCGAGCGCGCGCCAGGGCGCGGCTACCGCATTCATCGGCGCACTCGGCGACGATGCGCTCGCGCGCACGGCGCGCGAACTCGCCGACGCCGACGGCATCGCCGCCCGCTGGCAGGTCTGCACCGACGTCTCGACCGGCTCCTGCGGCATCATCGTCGACGCGAACGGACAGAATCAGATCGTGCTCGACCTCGCCGCGAACGAACGTCTCGACTCCGCGTTCGTGGCCGCCCAGGCCGACCTGTTTGCCGCCGCGCGCGTCGTGCTCGTGCAGATGGAAACCGGTATTGCCGCGATCCGCGCCGCGCTCGCGGCCGCACCCGCGGGTTGCGTGCGCCTGTTGAACCCGGCTCCGGTGCATGCCGAACTCGATGCCGGCCTGCTCGCGCTCGCCGATCTCGTCTCGCCGAACGAAACCGAATTCGCCGAACTGCTCGCGCGCTGCGCCGGCACGACGATCGCCGCCGATGCGATCGCGGCAACCGGCGACGAGGAATTGCATGCGCTCTGCCGCCGGCTCGGCAGTGCGAGCGTCATCGTCACGCTCGGCGCGCGCGGTTGTTTCGTGTCGCATGCGGAGCCGGCGCGCTGGCACGACGCGGCGCCGTGGTATCGGCTCGCGGCCGAACGCGTGCAGGTACGCGATACGACCGGCGCCGGCGATGCGTTCAACGGCGCGCTCGCGGCCGAACTCGCCTTGCAGCCGCAGCGTGCGCTGCGCGACGCACTCGTGCATGCGGGCCGCGTCGCCGACGCGTGCCGCCGTGCGGCAGCGCTTCGGCTGAGGTCCGGTCAGCGTCCGCCGCGCCAGGCATCCGGCAAAGGCTGTCCCGGTCGTTCCAGCGCATAGAACAGGCCGATGATGCGCCAGCGTCCGTCCTGCTCGACGAGATGCAGGCTGTTGACGCCGGTGAAATCGGCCGCCTTCGCGGCGGGATCGATGCGCGATTCGACCGTCGCGAAGACTTCGGCGAAGTCGCCGTAGCGGCGTACCTCGCGGTGGATCTCGCGTTCGTCGAACGCCTTCGCATCGACCTCGGCCTGGGCGTCGATGAACTCGGCTGCGCTGCGCTGGCGCAGCACACGACGTCCGTCGCGCTCGCTCAGACCGTAGACCTGCGCGCCCGGCACGAACAGTTTCCGCAGGGCATCGCGGTCGGCCCCGGCGCCGGGACCGTGCGACAGCGCGCGCCAGAACGCATCCACGGCGGCCTCCGGACTCTCCTGCGCGGCGGCGCTCGCCGCCCAGCCCAGCACCGCCAGCCCCAACCATCGTTTCATAGCCGCCTCCGCTTGGATCGTGCCGCAGCGGACCGGTCCGGCGGCGGCGAGCTTTCGCGCGGGCGCCGCATCCGTACAATCCGCGCCCATGCAGATCGGTCCGCACGCCATTTCCCCGCCCCTGATCCTCGCGCCGATGGCCGGCGTGACCGACAAGCCGTTCCGTCAGCTGTGCAAGCGCCTCGGCGCCGGGCTCGCCGTATCCGAAATGACGACCAGCGATCCGCGGCTCTGGCAGACGCGCAAGTCGCTGTCGCGCATGGACCACGTCGGCGAACCCGCACCGATTAGCGTGCAGATCGCCGGCTACGACCCGGCCATGCTCGCCGAGGCCGCGCGCTACAACGTCGCCCACGGCGCGCAGATCATCGACATCAACATGGGCTGCCCGGCGAAGAAGGTCTGCAACGTCTACGCCGGCTCCGCGCTGTTGCAGGACGAACCGCTGGTCGCGCGCATCGTGCAGGCGGTCGTCGCCGCCGTCGACGTGCCGGTGACCCTGAAGATCCGCACCGGCTGGAATCGCGACAACCGCAACGGTGTGCGCATCGCGCGCATCGCCGAAGACGCGGGCATCGCCGCGCTCGCGGTGCACGGACGCACGCGCGCCGACCTCTACGAAGGCGACGCCGAATACGACACCATCGCGGCGATCAAGCAGGCCGTGCGCATTCCCGTGCTCGCCAACGGCGATGTCGATTCGCCGCAGAAGGCGCGCGACGTGCTGCGGCACACCGGCGCCGACGGTCTGCTGATCGGCCGCGCGGCCCAGGGACGGCCGTGGATATTCCGCGAGATCGCGCACTTCCTCGACCGCGGCGACCTGCAGGCGCCGCCGACCCTGGTCGAGGTCCGCGACATTCTGCTGGGGCATCTGCAGGCGCTGCACGCGTTCTACGGCGAGCTCCAGGGCGTGCGCATCGCGCGCAAGCATCTCGGCTGGTATGCCAAGGACAGACCCGAAAACGCGGCGTTTCGCGCCGTCGTCAATCGCGCGGAAACGGCCGATGCGCAGTTGCGCCTCACGCGCGACTACTTCGACGCGCTGATCACCGGCGCCATCGCGCTGCGCGACGCGGCCTGAGCGCCGCGGCCGGCTTGACGCCGCCGACCGCAGTCGCTATTCAACGGCTCACGCCGCTATCGCGAGCCACCATGTCCGACAGTCCGTCGTCCGCCGCAGCCAATCGCCGACCGATCGCCGCGCGCGGCAATGCGCTGATCCAGAAATTCGCGGCGCTGCTCGTGCGCGGCCGCGTTTCGCCGAATGCGATCTCGGTCGTCAGCATCGGCTTCGCCGCGGCCGGCGCGTATGCGCTGCTGCGACTGCCGTCGCCGTGGAATGCGTGGCTCTGCGCGGCAGCGATCGTACTGCGGCTGCTCTGCAATCTGTTCGACGGCATGGTCGCCGTCGAAGGCGGCCGCCAGACACCGACCGGCGCGCTCTACAACGAAGTGCCGGATCGCCTCGCCGACAGCCTGTTCATCGTCGCGCTGGGCGTGGCCGCGGGCGAGCCCTGGCTGGGCTGGCTCGGCGCGCTGCTCGCGGCGTTCACGGCCTATGTCCGCACGCTCGGCGGCGCGCTCGGTCTCGCGCAGGATTTCCGCGGGCCCATGGCCAAGCCGCATCGCATGTGGACGATGGTGCTCGCCTGCGCGATCGCGCCGTTCGAAACGTGGTTCGCGCAGAGCGGCTATGCGCTGCTCGCCGCCGCGGCCGTGATCGCCGCCGGCTCGGCGCTGACCTGTTTCACGCGCCTGCGCGCGATCGCCGTGCGACTGGAGCAGCGCGCATGATGGAGCGCGTCGCGGCATCCGGACTGGTCGGGCTCACGCGGCTGCTCGTCGGCGCGCGCGCGCAGTGGCGCGCCGACGCCGCGCCGGGCCAGTGCCTGTATTTCGCGAATCACTGCAGCCATCTCGACACGCTCGCGATCTGGAGCGCGCTGACGCCGGCGCAGCGCGCGGTCACGCGCCCGGTCGCGGCGCGCGACTACTGGGACAAGCCGGGCCTGCGCACGTATCTGTCCGGCCGCGTGCTGCGCGCGATCCTGATCGAGCGGCGCCGCGACGAGCGCGCCGGCGATCCGCTCGAACCCGTGTTCGCCGCGCTTGCGCAAGGCGATTCGCTGATCCTGTTCCCGGAAGGCACGCGCACCGCCGACCGCCTGCCGCAACCGTTCCGCGGCGGCCTGTTCCGCATCGCCGAGGCGTTTCCGGCACTGCATCTCGTGCCGGCTTATCTCGACACCCTGCACCGCAGCCTGCCCAAGGGATCGCACGTGCCGCTGCCGCTCTACTGCACGGTGCGTTTCGGCGCGCCGCTCACGCGCGACGCGAGCGAAGCGCGCGCGGATTTCCTGCGCCGCGCACATGCCGAAGTCTGCGCGCTGGCTGGCCCTGCCCGGATCGCTGCCGCATGAACGCGCAACAGAAACTGCTGTGGGTGTTCGGCGGCATCGTCGCGCTGCTGACCCTGGCCTCGACGGTCGGCTGGCTGCTCGCGCGCAGCAAGGGCGAGACCAGCGTCATCCGCAATCTCAACGAACGCGTGCGCGCCTGGTGGATCATGGTCGCCGTGCTCGGCGCCTGCTTCTGGCTCGGACCGACCGCGACCCTGATCGTGTTCGCGCTGATCTCGTTCTTCGCGCTGCGCGAATTCATCACCCTGACCCCGACGCGCGCGAGCGATCACAAGCCGCTGGTCGTGGCGTTCTACGTGCTCGTGCCGCTGCAGTACTGGCTGATCCACCTCGAATGGTACGGACTGTTCTCGATCTTCATTCCGGTCTACGCCTTCCTCGGCCTGCCCGCCCTGGCCGTGTTCGCCGGCGACACCGAGGAATTCCTCGAGCGCACGACCAAGATCCAGTGGGGCGTGATGATCGCGATCTACTGCATCAGCTACGCGCCCGCACTGCTCGTGCTCGATCTCGCCGGATTCACCGATCAGGGCGCGCTGCTGCTGCTCTATCTCATGCTGGTCGTGCAGATCAGCGACGTCATGCAGTACGTGTTCGGCAAATTGTTCGGCAAGCACAAGCTCGCGCCGCTGGTCAGCCCGTCCAAGACGGTCGAAGGCCTGATCGGCGGCGGTCTCGCCGCAGTCGGCATCGGCGCCGCCATGTACTGGATCACGCCGTTCACGCCGCTGCAGTCGGCAGCGATGTCGCTCGTGATCGTGATCTGCGGCGTGCTGGGCGGACTGGCCCTGTCCGCGGTCAAGCGCAGCCTCGGCGCGAAGGATTGGGGCAGCATGATCGAGGGGCACGGCGGCATGATGGACCGCATGGACTCGGTCAGCTTCGCCGCGCCGATCTTTTTCCACGTTTCCCGTTATTTCTTCTCGAGCTGACCCGCGCACACCGCGCGGCGCGACGCGGAGCCTGCCGATGCACACCCTGAGCCGTTTCCTGCTCGCCCTGAGCCTCGCCGCTTTCACCGCCACCGCGCCGGCGGCCGATGCGCGCCTCGATAAGCTCTGGCCAGAGCATCAGGCACGCCTCGACAACGCGGTGCGGCGCGTCGAGGTCATCAACGCGAACAAGGAGATTCCCGCGAGCGACGCCGACGCCAAGGCCGTCGTCGAAGAGCTGCTCGCCGAACCGCATCGCCCGCTGACGGCAACCGCGCTCGCGGGCGACTGGAAAGTCCGCTCGCTGCAAGGCGGCCGCTACGGCATCTACACGTATCCGTGGTTCAAGGCGCGCATCGCGCCGCGCGAGGGTCGCCTGTTCTTCGAAAAGATCACTGGCTCGCAACGCCGCAGCGGCTGGCTGCTGCCGCCCGCGGACGACACGGGCGACTGGTATTTCGTCGGCGGCGCGACGGTCAACGACGACCCGCAGGTCGGCTACAGCAAGAACGACAGCGCCGATCCGCGCGACAGCGACTCGGTCGGGGCGGTCTGGGGCATCGCCGACGATCGCGTGCTGATGCTGCTCGACGTCGGCGAAGACGGGTACGAGATCTATCAGCTCAAGCGCTGATCAGCTCATGTGCTGAACCCGGCGCCGCGTGCGCGGCGCCGTCCGGATCGTCGGCGCGCAGCGCGTCCTCGTCCCCATTCCCCCCTCGCCGCAACCCCTTGCGGCGAGGCTTGACGCCCCCTCGGAACAGACGATCACGGACCGGGGGCCGTCCGGGATCCTGCAGACTCCGCCACATTCGCCCCACACCGGCGCGCCCCTTACGCAAGCCGGAGGACAGATGCAATATCCCGGGTCAGCCGCTATCATCCGCGGTTCCGTTTTCCATCCCTTTATCCGAATTGAAGGATATGCCGCGATGAGCAGCTACCTGTTCACCTCCGAATCCGTGTCCGAAGGTCATCCGGACAAGATCGCCGACCAGATCTCCGATGCGGT
>CAMLSI010000236.1 GCA_946482585.1 uncultured Lysobacteraceae bacterium | reverse complement strand
GTCCGGCGTTCCCTTTCGTCAAGGGCGCTCCGGCATGGAAAAAGGCACTGCGGCTCTTTCGAAAGCCACGCCCCTCCCGACCCGAGGCGCAATGGTTCCTGCTTCGCCCGCATCAGGCAAGCCGTCGCACTACCCGGACCGTGCGTAGTTAGACCGAGAGTTGTGTCGGAATCGAGGCGGAGGCCGGCGCAATCGCGGTTTTATCCGGCGCCCAGTCCGATGGGGCAGCTCACGCCGGTGCCGCCGAGCCCGCAGTAGCCGTTCGGATTCTTCGCGAGGTACTGCTGGTGATAGTCCTCGGCATAGTAGAACGGCGTGTCCGCGGCGATCTCCGTCGTGATGGCGGCGGCATGGCCGGCCGCCGTGAGGGCCTGCTGATAGGCGTCGCGCGAACGCCGCGCCGCGGCGAGCTGCGTGTCGTCGTCGACATAGATCGCCGAGCGGTATTGCGTGCCGCGGTCGTTGCCCTGGCGCATGCCCTGAGTCGGATCGTGGTTTTCCCAGAACACCTTGAGCAGCGCGTCGAGCGTGACGACGGCCGGGTCGTAGACCACGAGCACGACTTCGGTGTGGCCGGTCAGGCCCGAACAGGTTTCCTCGTAGGTCGGATTCGGCGTATAGCCGCCGGCATAGCCGACCGCGGTCGTCAGCACGCCCGGAATCGCCCAGAACTTGCGCTCCGCGCCCCAGAAGCAGCCCATGCCCAACTGCACGCGCTGCGCGCCCGGGAACTCGCCGCGCAGCGGTGCGCCGCTGACATAGTGGCGATTCGCGAGCGGCAGCGGCTGATCGCGACCCGGCAATGCCGCGGCGGGATCGACCATTCGTTGTTTCCAGGCGCCGATGCCGAGCATGGGAGTGTCTCCTTGGACGATGCGGAGCAGATGGGGACGCCGTAGCACGCCGCAAGCCGCGGCGGCGCAGGACCGGTTCGCGCGATACGAGAGCGGCGCAGCGCGGCGATGCTTTCACGGCCGTGCGTTCATGCCCTCGCGCGCGTACCGGCGACGAAGATGCCGGACAGAGAGATCGCAAGGCCGACCCAGTCGAGCGTGCTCGTCGGGCGGCCGAACAGGATCACGTCGAGCACGAAGGAAAGCGCCGGCTGCAGCAGCAACAGCAGACCGACGAGCGAGGCCGGCAGTTGCGGCATCGCGCGCGCGATCAGCAGCCAGCCGAGCACCTGGCCGAACAACGCCAGCCCGAGCAGCGCCGACAGCGATTGCACATCGGGAATCGCGAACGAATCGCCCTCGGCGGACGCGACCAGGGCGAGCACACCGGCGCAGAGCAGCGAATTCAGACACAGCAGTTCCGCGGGCGATCGCGACAGCTTTTCCTTCTGCGCGTGGCGGAAGCTCAGCATGTAGGCGGCGTACGCGATACCGGTCAGGATGCCGAACCAGACGCCGAGCCGATATTGCGCATCGACTGCCTCCCATTGACGGCCGACGAGCAGCCAGAGCCCGGCGAACGCGAGCGCGAGCCCGGCGCCGAAGCGCCATCCCAGCCGTTCGCGATAGAACCAGACGCCGGCCAGCGCCATCACGAACACCTGGAAGTTGCCGAGCAGGGTCGCGAGCCCGGGCCCGACGTCGCGGATGCAGCGATGCCACAGCACGAGATCGACCGCGAACGCGAACGACGGAAACAGCATCCAGGCGACGTCGCGCCGCGTGACCCCATTCCACTGACGCCGCACGAGCAGCAGCAGCAAGAGCATGCCGCCGCCGAAGGCCATGCGGTAGAACGCCGACACGGTCGGCGCCACGTGCGCCCATTTGACGAAGATGCTCGTCGAGGAAATCAGCGCCGCGCCCGCGATCATCATCGCGAGCGCCGGCCGCGGCGCGACTTGATTCACCGCGGTTCGCGCCGGGCCGCGCGCTGTTCGGCCTCGGCGTCGGCGAGCCATTCGCGCAGGGCCGGCAGGGTGAGCAGCGCGTCGACGTAGTCGCGCTCGACCGGGCCGACCGGAATGGCGTAGCTCACGATGCGCAGCGCGACTGGCGCGTACATCGCGTCGGCAATGCTGAATTCGCCGAACAGGAACGGGCCCGCGGCCGCATGGCGCGCCCGGCAGTCGCGCCAGAGCACGCCGATGCGCTCGATGTCGCGCAGGACTTCGGCGCTGACCGGCGCGGTGCTGCGCTTGACGCAGTCCATCGGGCACTGGGTGCGCAAGGTCTGGAACCCCGAATGCATCTCCGCACTGACGGCGCGGGCGAGCGCGCGCACCTCGCGATCCTGCGGCCAGCCCGCCCCGCCCAGCCAGCGCTCGTTCGCATACTCGAGGATCGCGAGCGAATCCCAGACCACGAGATCGTCTACGCGCAGCACCGGCACGCGGCCGGTCGGCGAGTAGTTGCCGATCGTCGCGTAGAACTCCGGCGTGTCGAGCGGCAGGCGCACCTCTTCGAAGTCGACGCCGTGATGGCGCAGCAACAGCCACGGCCGCAGCGACCACGACGAGTAATTCTTGTTGCCAATGACCAGGGTGGGACGCGTTGCATTCGGCATGGGTGAGCTCGCGACGGCAGCGCTGCGGCGATGTCCGCAGCAACGCGCGCCGCAGCGCGATCGCTGCGGCGCGGACAGTTCGCAAGCCTAACATCCGGTCATGGCCGAATGCGGGCAGTACGCGGCATATCCGCGGCGCGATGCCGCGGATGTGCCGCCATGGCCGCTCAGCGACGCTCCTGCGCGTCGTGTTTCTGCTGGCGGATGTCGGCACCGGAACGATCGAGCTCTCGCTGCAGGTGACGGCGCTCGCGTCGCGTGACCACGCCGTCGGCCTTGGCCTCGCGCTCTTCGTGGCGGACGTGCGCCTGTTCGGCGCGCAGGCCCGCGGCCTCGCGGCGCGTCAGTTCGCCGCTCGCGACGCCTTCGTCGATGCGCGCCCGTTGCTCGGCCTGACGCTGATCGACGAGCGGCGTGTCCGCGAATGCCGCGCCGGCGAACAGCAGGGTCGAGACGAGGGCCGCCCGCGCAAGATACGTGTTCATGAGGATGCTCCCTGGACCAGCACCTGCTGGCAGGGACACGACAACGCGAACGCCGCGCGCACGTTGACGGGTGCGGCCTTGCGATTGCGGCGCCGTTCAGCCCGCGCGGGCCTGCGCCGCGTCGCGACGGTGATGCGCACCGACACTGTCGCGCCGCTGCAGCGCCGCCGCAGCGATCTGCCTGGCCACGGCGATGCGCCGCCGCTCGGCCAGGGTCTGCGCCGTGCGCGCCAGCGCGTCGAGTGCGTTCAGCGCCTGCTGCAGGCCCTGAGCGTCGCGCACGAGACCCACGTCGCGCCACAGCAGGTCGCGGACGGATTGTGCAATGGCGTCGCCGACGATCGCGCAATCGGGCGTCAACGGAACCGTCGTCGCGGCGGCGGAGGTCGCCCGTGTCGGCGTCCGCGCCGCAAGCCGGCGCCCGAGCGCGCGGCCGAACACGAGCCCTTCGAGCAGCGAGTTGCTCGCGAGCCGGTTCGCACCGTGCACGCCGCTGCAGGCCACCTCGCCGACGGCATGGAGACCGGGCACCGTGGTCTGCGCATGGGCGTCCACACGCACGCCGCCCATGTGGTAGTGCTGCGCCGGCACGACCGGCATCGCCGCGCGGCGCGGATCGATTCCTTCGGCCATGCAGCTCGCGAACACGGTCGGAAAGCGCTGCGGAAAATCCGCGCCGACGGCCGTCGTCGCGTCGAGCCAGACCGCCTCGCCGCGCTCGAGTTCGGCCCAGACGCCCCGGGCGACGACGTCGCGCGGCGCGAGTTCGGCGTCGCGCGCGAGCAGGCGCATGAAGCGCTTGCCGGCCCCGTTCAGCAGTACCGCACCCGCGCCGCGCAGCGCTTCGGTCAGCAGCGGCAGCTGGCCGCTGCGGCCGTCGCGCGTGCGCAGCGCCGTCGGATGAAACTGCACGAATTCCATATCGCACAATGCCGCACCGGCTTCGAGCGCGAGCGCGAGGCCGGTCGCATCGGCCGCATCCGGATTCGTCGTGTGGCGATACAGCGCGCCGATGCCGCCGGTCGCGAGGACGACGGCCGCCGCGTCGAGTTCGACGAAACCGCCAGGCCCCTGCGCGGCGACGCCGCAGACCCTGTCGCCGGCGCGGCGCAGCGCGACGGCGGCATGCTGCTCGAAGATCTGCAGATGGGCCGCCGCGCGCGCGGCGGCGCAGAGCGCCCGCATCACGGCCGCGCCGGTCGCATCGCCGTTCGCATGCACGATGCGGTGCTGCGAATGCGCGGCTTCGCGACCGAGCGAAAAGCCCTGCTCGGTGCGATCGAACGGCGTGCCGTTCGCGGCCAGCCACTCCACCGCTTCGGCGGCGCCGCGCGTCAGCGCCTCGACCGCGGCGCGGTCGTTGAGGCCGTTGCCGGCGGCCAGCGTATCGTTCGCATGCGACGCCGGACTGTCGCCGGGCCCTATCGCCGCCGCAATACCGCCCTGCGCCCACCGGCTCGCACCGTCGCACGCGAGCTCGCCGCGAGTGATCACCGCGACCCGCAGCGGAGCCGCGGCAAGCGCCGTGGACAGGCCGGCGATGCCGGAGCCGATGACGATCAGGTCGAAATGCATGATGGCTTCGTGGCGAACGCGAACGACTCGGACAGACGTCAATAAATGTGGACTATCGGAAAACTGCGACACCGGACCGGCACCCTTCGGGTCCGATCGCACGTCAACCGTGGAATTCGTGGATGACCTCGATCGCGCCGACGATGTTGTCGTTGAGCTGCTCGAGCTCTTCGGCCGGAATCCACCACTCGGTGTGCTCCCGGCCGCCGACCGTCTGCAGCGGATGGCGCCGCATGAAATCGGCGCGCACGAGGAATCGCGTGACGTAGCCGCTGCCGCTTGCCGGCGCGTTCCAGTCTCGCGCGATCTGGATCGCGTAGTCCTCGTTCGTCACCGGATAGAAGATCGGCTGATCGGGTAGACGCGGCGGCCAGCGGCGATAGCCGCTGCCGCGCACCAGCGCGAGTTCTGCCGGACCGGTCGGCCGATACAGCGTGACGACATCGTCGTTCGCGCTCACGCCGCTTCCTTTCGCCCGATCGCCAGCATGCGTTCGACCGCCTGACGCGCGCGCGCGGCGACGGCGGCGTCGACCTGCACTTCATGGCGCATGTGCAGCAGCGCGTCATGGATGCGGGGCAAAGTGATGCGGCGCATGTGCGGGCAGAGATTGCACGGACGCGTGAACTCGATATCCGGAAACTGCACGGCGACGTTGTCGCTCATGGAGCACTCCGTGATCATCACGACGCGGCGCGGGCGGCGTTCGGCCAGGTGAGTGACCATGGCTGCGGTCGATCCGACGAAATCCGCTTCGAGCAGCACGTCGGGCGGACATTCCGGATGCGCGAGGATGCGCACGTTGCCGTGCGCGCGGCGGTACGAGCGCAATTCCTCGCCGCTGAAGCGTTCGTGCACCTCGCAGGCCCCTTCCCAGAGGATGACCTTGACCTGGGTCTTCGAGGCCACGTACTGGCCGAGGTACTTGTCGGGCAAAAAGATCACGCGGTCCACGCCGAGCGATTCGACGATGTGCACCGCGTTCGCCGACGTGCAGCAGACATCCGATTCGGCTTTGACATCGGCCGAGGTGTTGACGTAGGTCACCACCGGCACGCCGGGGTATTTCGCCTTGAGCAGGCGCACGTCCTCGGCCGTGATCGATTCGGCCAGCGAGCAGCCGGCCGCCGTGTCGGGAATCAGCACGGTCTTGTCGGGGCAGAGGATCTTCGAGGTCTCGGCCATGAAGTGGACGCCGCACTGCACGAGCACCTTCGCCTCGACGCGCGCGGCCTGTTGCGCGAGCGCGAGCGAATCGCCGGTGATGTCGGCGACGGTGTGGAAGATTTCAGGGGCCTGATAGTTGTGCGCCAGGATGACGGCGCCACGCTGTTTTTTCAGGCTTTGGATCGCGTCGATCCAGGGAAGATGGGTTTGCCATTCCAGTTCGGGAATGACGTCGCGCACGCGCTCGTAGAGCGGGGCGTAGCGGTCGAGCAGAGCCGGAGTCAGTTCCGGCAGCACGCCGGGGAGCATGGAAAGCGTTGCCATCGCAGCCTCTTATGCTCACATTGAGCATATATGGGCTGCTTATGCTAGGGATGAGCATAAGTGGCGTCAACGGTGTAACGGAGGAAAGTGACGGCGACCGGCCGGCTCAGGCCGGGTCGCTGACTCCGTCGACATCGAAATCCTCGGCCAGGCGACGCTCCGACAGTTCCGCGTCGACTTGCGCGACGAGGTCGCTCGCCGCGGGAACGTCATGTTCGGCGACCATGACCGTCAGCAATCCCATGACCGGCAGCTCGCCCATGGCGCCGGTCAGGTACTCGCCGGCTACGTGCGCCGGAATCCCGGCCCCCTCGAGAACGTTGCGCACGAGATGCGCGTCGATGATGTTTTCGGCCCGGTAGACAATTCGCATGCGTATTCCCGGTCTGCACGATGCAACGCTAACGTTCGTCCCTGTCGCGGTCAAAGCGCGTATCCTGCGCCCTTTGTTTCCCCTCGCGGCCGCTCATGGACCTGCATCAGCACCTGCGCCTCATGGCCGAGTACCACGCCTGGGCGCTGGCCCGGCTCTATTCGGAAGTCGACCTGCTGTCGGATGACGACTACTACCGCGATTGCGGCCAGTTCTTCGGCAGCGTCCACGGCACCTTGAATCACCTGTTGCTGGTCGAGCACCTGTGGCAGGCGCGCATGAATCGCACGGTGTTTCCGGTGACGGGGCTCGATCAGCAGCTCGAAGCCGATCGCGCAGCGCTCAAGCAGCGGCTGCAGGCGTTCGCGCAGGGCTGGCGGCCGTTCGTCGACGGCCTCGATGCGGCAACGATCGCCGGCGATCTGGAATACCGCAACCTGCAGGGTACGCCGTATACGCTGCCATTCGCCTCGCTCGTGCTGCACGTGTTCAATCACGCGACGCACCACCGCGGCCAGGCCTCAATCGCGCTCGTGCAGCTCGGCCGCACCGCACCCGTGATGGACCTGCCCTACTTCCTGCTCGACCTGCCCCGGGAAAAACTCCATGCGGCGTGATCCCGCGCACAGCGGCGCCGCGTACGTGGCGCCATCCTCGCTGCGCAGACAGCTTTGAACGCCGATGGTCATCGATACCGCCTGGTTGCCGTTTCCGTCCCGCTACCGCTTCGACGACACGCTCGCGACGCGCACGCGCGAATGCCTGCTCGGCCTGCTCGGCGGCGACCGCGACATCTGCCCTTCCGACGTGGCGCGCGCGCTCGCGCGACGACTCAATACGGAGTGGCGCGACCTGATGCGGCCGGTGCGGCTGGTCGCCGCGGAACTCGCGCGCGAAGGCCGCCTCGAAATCCTGCAGAACGGCAAGCGCGTCGACATTCTCGACGCACGCGGCCCGGTGCGGCTGCGCTACCGCGGCGGCTGAGCCGCGGCGCCGTGCGGACGGCCCGGACGCCGGGTTAGACTTGCCGGTCTTACCCGAGACTTTCCGGCGATCCGCCGCCGCGATTCCATGACCAACGAAGCTCCGCTGCACAACCACTTCATCCGTCAGATCGTCATCGACGATCGCGCCGCCGGCAAACACGGCGGCCGCGTCGCGACGCGTTTCCCGCCCGAACCCAACGGTTATCTGCACATCGGCCATGCGAAGTCGATCTGCCTGAATTTCGGCATCGCGCGCGAGTTCGGCGGACGCTGCAACCTGCGCTTCGACGACACCAACCCGACCAAGGAAGACATCGAATACGTCGAGTCGATCCAGGAAGACGTGCGCTGGCTCGGCTTCGCCTGGGACGAACTGCGCCATGCATCCGACTATTTCGACGTGTTCTATGCCTGCGCCGAAAAGCTGATCCGCGACGGCAAGGCCTTCGTCTGCGATCTCTCGGCCGACGACGTGCGCGCCTATCGCGGCACACTGACCGAACCCGGCCGCAATTCGCCGTACCGCGACCGCAGCGTCGAGGAAAACCTCGATCTGTTCCGCCACATGCGCGCCGGGGAATTCCCCGACGGCTCGCG
>CAMLSI010000235.1 GCA_946482585.1 uncultured Lysobacteraceae bacterium | reverse complement strand
CAGGGTGATGAACTGTGCCGCACTGCCCCGGGCTTTCATCTCCTTGATGAAGCCGATCGGGGTACGCCACACACCGTCGATGGTCGAGACATAGAGATAGTCGTCCAGCACCTGCATGACCCAGCTGCTGTTCGTCGGCAGGCCTTTCTTGTCGTCCAGCACTATCGCTCTGTCGTCACTCATCAGGACGATGCCCGAGTCGCGCGTAGTCATGCCGAGCAGGCCCGGTTTTATCGCGGTGATCGACGTGATGTAGGAGCCTTCGATCGGTTTGGCCCAGGCGGGGATCCGCAGTTCGTCGCCGTCGAGACGACGTATGCCGGATTCGGTGCCGATGGTCAGCGTACCGTTTGCCGCGATGTGGATCGCGCGCACCGGCGATTCGGGAGTGCCGGCGGCGTAGGGAATCCTGCGCAAGCGAGTGCCATCGAAGCGATACAACCCATCGTGGGAGCCGATCCAGGCGCCACCGTCGACTTGCGGAATGATGACACTGACCTGATAGCGCGACAGTCGCCCGAGCACCTTGGGCGTGACGACCTTGCCCTCATCGACCACGGCCATGCCCGAACGCATGCCGATCCACAACCGGTCGTGGTCGTCGTACGCCATTTCGTAGGCGGACAAGTTCGGGATCTGGCGGGTCGAGACGACTTCCTCCATGCCGCCGTCGGTCAGCCGCATCACATTCGAATTCGAACCGAGCGCGATGCGCCCCTGGCCGTCGCGCGCGAGGCTCCAGATGAGCGGATCGATCAGGCCTTCGCGCTTTCCGAATTGCTTGGCCCAGCCGTTCCACAAGCGGAACAGACCTTCGGTGCGACTGCCCAGCCACAGATTGCCTTCGCGATCTTCGAAGGCACTGACCAGATAGGCATTGCTGACGAAATCGCGGCTGTCGATCATTTCGACATCGGCGTTGGGACGCCGGCGGTACAGCGTCGATGGTGTACTGATCCACAAATTAGCGTCCCGATCGACATACAGGTTTTCCACACGCAGCGGTTCCGTGGCCTGTCCCTTCAGAGCCAGCGGCTGCGCGATGGGCGCGTCGGCGTCCTTGCGCAGCAGGAACAGACCGCCGGCCGTGCCGATCCACAGGTCGCCGTCCACGACGGCCAGACGTGTCACCTGGACAGTGCCGGGGGCAGGCAGCGAGTAGCTGCGATTGCCATCGGCGGAGAAGCGCGTCACCGTGCCGAGGCCGCCGACCCAGATGTCTTTGCCGTTGCGGACGAGGCTATAGGCGGGCGCGCTCGCCCCGCCCACGGGAACCATCGTGTCGCCGACCAGACGCATGACCCCGATCGGTGTCGCTATCCACACTTCGCCGTCGGCATTCTCGACGACGGCATACACCGGCTTGGTCGGCGGGTCGGTGGCGACGGTGCGGAAGCGCCGGTCCTCGTAGACGGTCAGCCCGGCCGGCGTGGCGAACCACAGACGGCCGCGCCGATCGCGCAGGCTGGCGTTGGTATTGGTGGGGTCGGCGCCATCGCTGTTGCGACGATCGAAAACTTCGAAGCGCAAGCCGTCGAAGCGGGCAAGGCCGTTCTGCGTACCGACCCAGATATAGCCGATCGGATCCTGGGTGATGCTCAGGACCGACACCTGCGGCAGGCCGTCGTCGACGCTCCAGTTGTCGACCGCATACCCGCGGAACTTCGCGTCGGGATCGAGCGCCGGAGCGGCAGAGGTCCACAGCAACAGCAGCCCGAGGACCGCAATGAGCCCACCGGAAATCCGGCCGCACCCCGGGTCGACAGGATGGCGAATGCGTGCGCTCACGGTGACCTCGGTCGCTCCCATGAACTCGCCTGCGATGGTAGTCGACCGACGCGGTCCGAAATGTCGTCGATCCGTGACGAGGCAGCCCCTGAATGCGATGCCGTCCAGGACGCGGCGGGTTCACCGGCTCACGTACTACCTAGGCCGACGACGCGCGCGGCAGGTGAACCTGGCTCCGTCGCGCTCGGCATGCGCGCCCGCATCGTCCATTCCCAGGCCGCACTCACCTGAAATATCAACGCTACGGCCGACTGGCACCAGGGGCACCTGCTGCCGCAGGGATCGGCGACGAGCGATCGCAGGGACGCGCCCCGCCAGCGATCGCTTCGCGGCACCGCCGCGATCGTGCGCTCGCTTTCGCGAGCACACGCTAGCGTGAGCCCGCTCGATATCCGCGCAATCGCCGCGACGGCGGCGCGCTCGCGAAGGCGTTGAAACGTGGCGAATCATCAGAACCCGCCCCGTTCCCGCCGCTAATCCTCCGATTCCAACGCCGCCAGCAAGCGCCGCGGTCCGGCGCCTTCCGTCGCCAGCGTATCGCCGGGATTGCGCAATGCGCAGCGTCGTATCGACAGGCAACCGCAGCCGATGCAGTCCGCCAAGGTATCGCGCAGTTGCACCAGCTTGGCGATGCGCGCATCCAGATCGTCGCGCCAGTACGCCGAGAGATGCGCCCAGTCCGCGCGCGTCGGCGTCCGGTTGGACGGCAGTGTCGCCAGCGCGTCGGCGATGGTCCGCAGCGGAATGCCCACGCGCTGCGCGACCTGGATCAAGGCCAGCCTGCGCAGCGTATCGCGCCGGTAGCGGCGCTGATTGCCGGCCGTGCGCGTGCTGAAGATCAGGCCCTGGGTTTCATAAAAATGCAGCGCCGACACCGCTACGCCGCTTCGGCGCGCGACCTCGCCCACGCTCAGTGCCTGCACGGCCATCGCTTGACCTCAAGTTAAGTCGAGCTTTGATACTCGCGCCCCCACCGCCATCGGCGCAAGCCATGTCCGAACACACTCACGGCAGCGCCGCTGCAGACCGCACCACCGACACGCCCTGTCTTCATGACGATGCGGATCCCCCCGCCTACCGCGTACCGCCGGAAGGTTCCGGCCAGCGCCTGCTCGGCGCACTCCATCGCGCGTCCACGCTGGGGATGGTCGGCCTGGTCTCGCTGATCGCCCTGGAAGCCCTCGCCGTCGCGACGGTGATGCCTCAGGCGGCCACGGAGCTGCACGGCCTGTCGCTGTACGGATTCGTCTTCGGCGGGCCGCTGGCGGCGTCCATGCTGGGCATGGTCGCCGCCGGGCGCTGGAGCGATCGTCACGGACCGCTGCGGCCGCTCTGGAGCGGCGTCGCCGGCTTCGTGTCGGGTCTGATCGTCGGCGGACTGGCCCCGGGCATGGCCTGGCTGCTGTTCGGGCGACTGGTCGCCGGCCTGGGCTCGGGATTGCTGTCGGTTTCGCTGTACGCCCTGGTCGGACGGCTGTACCCCACCGCGCTGCACGCGCGCGTGTTCACCGCCTTCTCGGCCGCATGGGTGTTGCCGTCGCTGGTCGGCCCCGCCCTCGGAGGAATCGTGGCGGACGCGCTCGGGTGGCGCTGGACCTTGCTCGGCGTGGCCCTGCTGACCCTGCCCGCGGCCGCCCTGCTCGAGCGCATTGCGCCGATGCCGCCGACGATGCGTGCATCGCCTCATGCGCGGGATCAGCCGCGCCGGTTATTGTGGGCGTTGGGCGCAGCGGCCGGCGCGTTGATCCTGCACTACGTCGGCCAGAGCGCCGCTGAGTCGTCGGCGCCCGCGACGATGGCCTCGACCGCGGCGTGGCTGATGCCCGCGGCGCTGGTACTCCTGCTGCTGGCCGCGCGGCACCTGCTGCCGCGGGGCAGCCTCGTCGCGCGAGCGGGACTGCCGGCGGCGATCGCGCTCAACGGCCTCGCGCAAGCCGCGTTCTTCGCGGCCGAGGCCTTCCTGCCGCTGCTGCTGTTTCGCGAGCGCGGCCTGTCCGTCGGCACGGCAGGCCTCGTGCTCTCGGCGGGCGCGGTGACCTGGTCGGCGAGTGCCGCCTGTCGCGGCGCCATCGGCGCACGCACCGGCACGGTCGTATTGCTGCGCATCGGCATGAGCCTGGTGGCGATCGGCATCGCGCTGTCGGCGGCCGTCGTCCTCGCTGCCGCACCGATCGCCATGGCGATCGCGGGCTGGGTCGTGGCCGGCGCGGGTATGGGCCTGATCTCGCCGACGCTGTCGGTCATGACGCTCGCCCTGTCGCCGCCCGATCGTCAGGGCGAAACCGGCGCCGCGCTGCGCCTCAGTGCGGCACTGTCGACGACCTCTGCCCTAGCGCTCGGCGGCCTGCTGTTCGCGCTGCTGTTGCCGGTTTCGCCGCAGGCGGCCTATCTGAGCAGTCTGGGATTCGCAGCAGGCCTGGCTGTGCTCGGAGCGGCGATCGCGGGGCGTACGAAGGCGCGCTGACAGGCAACGTCGCTGCCCGTTTGCCCCGGCCGGAAAGACCGGCCGGGGCCGTGCGCAACGAACCGCGAAATCTACGGGATCACGCGCACCGTCCACGTCCGCGTGCTGACCATCAGGCTGCCGGCCATCGCCGGCGCCACGTACGGCGACTGATCGGTCACCCGCAGTTGCAGCGTACGTGTCGCCGGGCTCGCCGCTGTCTGCCGGAAGGTATAGCTGGCGCCGTTGGCTCCTGCGATGGGATTGCCGTCGAGATACCACTGGGCCGTCAACGTATTCGGCGTCGGCGCGAGCAGGGTCGCGCCGAACACTTTCTGCGTGTTGACGGTGTAGTTCACGGCCGATGTCGTTGCCGGGAATTCGGTGCCGGGCTCGATCGTATCGATGCCTGCGGCCGGCACGCCGAATCCGCCGACGTAGAGCTTGCGCACGTATTCCTGCCGGCAGACCGGACAGAACGGGCGCCCCCGTGTTCGCATCAGGCATTGATCCACCGGACGATACATGCCCGAGGTGAGGTAGCGCGCGCCCTGGAACAGCCCTACACCGCTACGGCCGGGCGGCGTCGGGATCGGGTTGCCCGCGGTGTACCAGCTCGCCCATTTGACCTGCGTCGTGCGGTCGGTGACGTTGGTCTCGCAGCGGGGGTAGCCGGCGTAGTAGTCGCTGCAGTACGGAAATCCGGGATAAGGCGTCGTGTACTCATCGGCCAGCAGCGTGAAGCTGTGCCCGTACTCATGCATCACGACCTGCGCGGCCTCCGGCGACATGGACGTGACCGGGATGCTGCCGCCGGATCCCCCGTACACGGTGTCGTTGACGACCACGACGATCTTGTCCCAGTTCGGCCAGGACGCGGCCGCGGCATACAGCTTGGACGTGTTCACCGTCAGCAGGCGATGGATCTGGCCGGTGCAGAACCGGCCATCGAACGCTGTCGACACGAAGCGCCCGGCGGAGGGGTCCTGCCGCGCCGCGGCGTCGGCGCAGCACGACGTCGTCGTGCAGCCGGCGGCGTAGGGCGGATGATCCGCGCCGGACTGGCTCGATGCGATGAAGCCGGCGGTCCAGTTCACGAAGCTGGCGTATTCCTTGTACGGCGTCACCGCGAACATCGCGTTGCGCAGGTTCGCCGCGTCGGCGGCAAACTTGGCCTGCTGGGCAGACGTATAGCCGTCGCCGAGCACGAGCAGATCCACGCGATTGGCGGGGTTGCCGGCAACCGCGGTCACGGTTGCCGCGTCATGGCGCGGGGGCGCCAGACCACCCAACGCCAGGTTCGGCGCACGGGCCGCCAAGTCCGCCAGATCGAAACGCTGGCTTCTTTTCGCGAGAGAGGAGAACTCGAGCGCGTCCGCGCGCGAGAGCGGCACGCGTACGACGAAACTCCGCCGCTCCGGCACGATACGAATTCCCTCGATCACGTCGTCCACCGACGATGACGGCGCGAACTCCCCGCGGATGACGGCCGGCACCTCCACCGATTCCTCGCCGACGTCGACGCCCCCGCGAAACAGCCGGTAGTCGACGCGTTCGTGTTCCGGCCCAGCGATCCCGTCCTCGCGGACTTTCTCTGCGGTCGCCGGCGACGGCAACTCCACGCGCGTGTAATACACCGGCTCTGCCGCACCATCCTTGCCGATTTCGAACACGACATAGTGCGTCGGCTCGGCGACGGACGCTGCCGCCGTCCCCAGCAACGCAACTCCCAGAAGCACACGAATCAAGCGCATATCCCCTCCCAGGTGACGCGGGGCGATTCGCGACGGGTGCGGCGACAAAAGGCCCGCGATCCAGTTGTGCCGTTGCTTTGTCGTTTCCCTTCGTTTCACCCGTGCGAGCGCCCAGTATGTCGAGATCGGATCCGGGGAATTGCGGAGATTGATGCGCGCTTTTGCCGGAATCCGTCAAAATGACTTTCCGGCAAAAGAATTTCATTGTTTTTTACAAAATATCCGTTAGTTCACACGCTCTCATGCGGCGGATCGACGGCGATGGCATGCGCTCCGGCGCCGTCGCGCCGCCCGTCATCGCATGAAGGCTCCTTCGTGACGAACTACGCGCACCTGATCCAGGATGGAATCACGGGAGGACGCCTTCTCGACGTACGGGGCGATGCCCAAGGGGCGATGGCACGCACCTTCGCCGCAGGCTGTGGAGCCGGGGTGGAGCTCGTTTCGGTGTTTGCCGCGCCCGAAACCAGACGGGATCGGCTGGCGCCGAGCTCCTGTGCCCCGTCTCGCGCGCGAACTAGGATTCGGTGCGCGCGCGCGGACCGCGCACACCTTGCCTGCGCGCCGAATCGTAGTAATTGAAGGCCACGCGCACGTGGTCCTTGAGATGCTGATCTATCCATGGCTTGGTCAGAAACCGGAACACGGTGCCGCGATTGACGGATTCGATCACGGTGTTCACGTCCGTATAGCCCGAGAGGACGATTCGCACGATGTCGGGATACAGGCTGCTGACGCGCGCCAGGAAATCCGTGCCATTCATTTCGGGCATGCGCTGGTCGGACAGGATCACGTGCACGTCGTGCTTCGCGAGTAGTTCAAACCCATCATGCGCGCTCTCGGCGAGCAGGATGTCGTAGCCCTCGCCACGCAGCAGGCGCCGCAGTGCGCTGCGAACGTTCGCTTCGTCGTCGACCACCAGCAACGTGCGCCGCGCCGTGTTGGCGGGAGGAAAGAGCAGCCCTTCGCGCCGGCGCAGCAGGTGGGCGAATTCGTCGGCGGGCACGGCCGGACTGAAGAAGTGTCCCTGCATTTCGTCACAGCCGCGCCGCCGCAGGCAGCTCGCCTGTGCTTCGCTTTCGACACCCTCCGCCACGACTTTGATCTGAAGATGATGCGCAAGATCGATCACGGCGTTGCAAATGGCCGCGCTGTCGGGTTCGCTGTTGATGTCCTGCACGAAACTCCGATCGATCTTGAGGCAGTCGATCGGGAAACGCTTCAAGTAGCTGAGGGAGGAATGCCCGGTGCCGAAGTCGTCCAGCGCGCATCGAACGCCGAGCCTTCGCAGCGCGACCAAGGTGCGCACCGCGCCGTCGACGTCGTGCATGACGGCGCTCTCGGTGAGCTCCACTTCCAGCCGATCGCCGCTGACGGCATGGGCAGCCAGCGCGCGTTCGACGTGCTCGACCAGGCCCTCGTCGCGAAACTGCCGGGGGGAAAGATTTACCGCGATCGGGCAATCGGGCAGCCCCATCTGATGCCAGACGCGGATCTGCTCGCACACGCTGTCGATGATCCATGCGCCGAGCGATTCGATGTGTCCGGTCTCCTCCGCCACCGTAATGAACTGTCCGGGCAGGACGAGTCCCTGCGTCGGATGGCGCCATCGGACCAGCGCTTCGGCGCCGGTGATGTGGCCAGTCTCCAGGCTCACCTTGGGCTGGAAGTGAAGGACGAATTCCTGGCGGGCGATGGCACCCGCGAGATCGACTTCCAGGCTGAAGCGCTGTGCCGCGCGCTCGTTGGCCTCGATGGCGTGGAATCGCAAGGTTCCCGCCCCTGCGGCCTGTGCCGCCGCAACGGCGGCGGCGGCGTTGGTGATATGGCCCGCGGCCGATTCTCCGTCGCGGGGAAACAGGCTCACTCCGATGCAGACGCTCGGACGATAGTCGGCGTTCACGAGTGTGCACGGCCGGCAAAGCGCAGTCATGAGTGTGCGGACGGCGATGGCCACATCGCCTTCCTCGGCAATCCCGCCCAGGAGAACGCCGAAGTGGTCGGTGCCGATTCGAGCGACCGTGTCGCTGGGGCGCAACGACGCGGTCAAGCGT
>CAMLSI010000234.1 GCA_946482585.1 uncultured Lysobacteraceae bacterium | reverse complement strand
GCACATCGCGCGAGAGGATGGCCACGGCGTCGAGAATGCCGCCGTGCGAGCGCGAATCCGGCGACTCGAGCTCCGCCGTCGCGATGGTTTCGCTGAGTTCCTGGATCGCGTGTGAGCGGGACGTTTCGACCCGCCTGCTCAGTCGCCGCGCACGCGCAGGGTCAGGCCCTTTAGGAAATTGCGCAGCAGCTGGTCGCCGCAGGCGCGGTAGTTGCCGTGGCCAGGCTGACGGAACAGCGCGGTCATCTCCGGTTTCGACAGCGGAAACCCTGCTGCAGCGAAGGTATCCTGCAAATCGACATCCTTCATTTCGAAGGCAACACGCAGTTTCTTCAGTACGAGATTGTTGGTGATGCGCTTTTCCACCGGCCGTGGTGGCAGGCTTTCGTTGCGCCCCCGGAAATGGATCACCAGCCCGTCGAGAAAGTGCGCGAGTACGTCGTCAGTGCATACGACGTACTCGGGATCCTCTTCTCTGCGCAGAAATGCCTGCACGTCGGTCTTCTCGAGCGGGAAAGCCAGGTCGGCCAGTTTCGCGATTTCGACGACCTTGTGGTCGCCGAGGTCGAGCATGTAGCGGATGCTGCGCAGTATGTCGTTGTTGATCATGGCGAACCGGTGGTTGAAAACACGTGCATCGGTGGACCGTATATCGGTTCTTGGCAGGTTGCTGAAAATCCTCACCGTTCAGGAGTTTTCCCGCTCGCACGTCCGACATGTCCGGACGTGCTCACGGCCTGCGAAAAACGGCGATTGCCGGTATTTCAGCAAACTGCCGGGCAACCACTTCATTCGAAATGACTGCGCGCTCCTGGCAAGCGGAGCAACGCTCAGCTGCAGACCCGGCATGGGACGGCGTTCAATCATCCATCGCCGCGGCCTCGCGCCCCTGCTGGCGGATCAGCGCTTCCTGACGGGCATTTTCGATGGCCTCGCGGACGCTATCCACGTCGACCGTGCGCTCGTCATGCACGAACGTGCCGGTCAGTACCGTCTCGGGCAGGAGATCACCTGCCTCGAATAGCGCCCACATTTCCTCGCCGTACCAGGTGTCGAGCAGTGCCGGCGCCCACCGCCCCAGGCTGGCGGTGAGAGTGTTCGTGTCGCGTAACAACATCTGGCGGGCGGCGTTGTTGCCGGCAGCACTGACCACCTGGGGAAAATCGATCACGACGGGGCCGTCCGGCCCCACCAGCACGTTGTACGGCGACAGATCGCCGTGGATCAGGCCACAGCAGAGCATGCGCACGACCTGCCGCATCAGCACCGCATGGAATTCCCGCGCCTGCTCGGCCGTCAACTCGACCTCGCCCAGCCGTGGCGCCGAAAACCCTTCGGCGTCGGTCACCAGCTCCATCACCAGCACGCCGTGGTAGTAGCCATAGGGCTCAGGCACGCGGACGCCGGCTGCGCGCAGCAGGTACAACGCCTCGACCTCGGCGTTCTTCCAGGCGGTTTCCTGCTGCTTGCGACCGTACTTGGTTGCCTTGCCGATCGCCCGGGCCTCGCGGCTGCCGCGCACCTTGCGGCCTTCCTGATACTGCACACGCTGCTGGAAGCTGCGCTGGGCCATGTCCTTGTACACCTTCGCGCAACGGACATCGTCGCCGCTGCGGACCACGTACACCGCCGCCTCCTTGCCGCTCTTGAGCGGACGCAACACCTCGTCTATGACACCGTCGTCGATCAGCGCCTTCAGCGCGGTAGGGGTTTTCATCGCGCCATTCTAAGGGGCCGGAGGCAATCTCAACGGAAACATCGTGATGGGGCCCGCTGCCGTGGGCCTGAAACGGGCTCGCCTGAAGCGCGCAATCTGCCCGCCTTTTCCCGTCCGGACGGCAGGAGGAACACGTGCCGCGCCGCATCGTTCGGGCGCCCGGCTCATCGGCCTGTTCGCCGGAGCCCTTGAATCTCACGTGCCCGAATCGCTCGTGGAAGTGTGGGTGTCCTGATCTTCTCCAAGAAGCACGGCCCGTGCCGCGAACCGGCTTGCGGCGCCTCCCGGGGGGGCAGCGCGCAAGCCGCATTCCGGTGCGAGCCGGGTTACTGCGTTGGCCGCAGTGCGGCTACGTGATCGTAGCCACGATGCAGAACGTCGCCGTCTCGCTATTCAGCGCCCTGCCTTCGGTCGATTCCACCGAAACCAGCGCGAAGTGGTCGCGGCGGACCACGCGATACGTGCGTCCACCGGCACGGACGTCGAGTAGATCCTGGACCTGCGTCGGATTGTCGCCCCACACCATCAGTAGCTCGCTCATTGCCGCATCTCCGTCATTGGCCGGCCGCGTTGCGCAGCGCAGCCTGGGTCGGGTTGTCGAGTCGCTGGAACACCTGCGAGAAGGTTTGCTGCGACGTCGTCGCCGCGAATTCGGTCAGCCTCGTGTCGGGAATCCGCACGCCGGCTATTTTCGCCAACGCTTGCAGCGATGCCTTCGTGACGCCGCCGTGCGAGGCGAGATAGTTCCAGACGACGTCCGCATTGGCGTGCGCTTTCTCCAGAAAACCGAGCGCGAAAGCGTTGATGCGATTCTGATCGAAGCCAGCCGTGATCAGGAGTTCCGCCTGACGCGTCTGCATCAACCGGTCGATGATCTTTTCGCAGTAGGGCGACAGGGTCGCGCCCCCCACGAGCTGGCGCAGCTTCACCACGCAGGTCATGCCGATTTCATCGAACGCGCTGTTCTGCCGCACGATGTCGGCCACATGCTTTCCGATCGCCTCGCTCACGGTCGCCGCCTGCATCGCGGCCGACGAAATGCTGCCCTGCGACTGGCTGCTGACTTCGGACTGGCGCGCGACAGCGTCCTGCACGGTCGCGAGGTACGCCTTCGATTCGCTCGTGCGCGTTTCGGCCGTCCTCGCCGCGGCGCACGCCTCGTTCTTGGCTTTGACCTGATCGGCCGTGGCACCCGTTGGTGGCGCGGCGGGATCGTAAGGTTTTACCGGGCATTCCCCGGCAGGCGGTGCCGTGCCCGTCGCGGCGCTGCGCGCCTTGTCGCTGAGCACCAGTTTGGACTCATAGTCCTTCTTGGCATTGGCGAGAGTTTCGATACCTGTATCGGTCACGCCGCTGGCGGAGGATTTCGCGATCGTGGTCAGCGCCGTGGCCTGCGCGCGCGCTGCGCCGGTCAACTGCTCGATCGCGAGCACCTGCACGATGAGCTGCTGATCGCGCGCGGCCTGCACGATGAACTCTTCCGCGTCGTAGGCGCCGCTCAGATAGCGCTCGCAGTTGCGGTACATCGCTTCGCGCAGGATGTTTACCGTCTGCGAGCGCTCGACGGTCGCGGCGTTCTCGGAAATCGATGTCGCGAGTTTCGCCGCGATGGCCGGATCCGCGCCTTGTCCGACCGACGCTTCGGCGCCCAGGCTGGTCGCCAGGGCCGTGAACACGTCGGGCGGCGGTTCTGCGCAGAAGCTGAGTACCGCTCTGCTCGTCGCGTCGGCTTTCACCGGCGCCGTCAGCACGACGCGCTGCTTCGCGTCGACGCTGACGAGGTGAGGTTCGTCGGTCGGAATGCTGTCGGACCGGTAGATGGACGTCAGGCGCGCGCAGCCGCTCAACGCGAGCAACCACAGCGCGACAACGAGTACGACCGATCGACGGCCGCGTGCGGACATGGTGTACATGGATGATTCCCCCGGCCTGCCGAGATGGCGCCTGCAATTGCAGTGAGGGAAGGGCGCCGATGCTCTCAGCGCACTGTGCCAGCGCGGCAAGGAAAGCGGGGCCAGGTTGACTTGGCGCTGTTCGGCACGAAGCGGCCTGACTTTGTTACTGCGTCCCCGTTACCACCGCGCGCGGTCCACAATCAGCCAGATTTGGTCAGTCGCCGGTCAACTTGGCCCCGTCGTCGCCGCCCTGTTGTCGGGAAACTCAGACGGGAAATTCGGGAAATTCGGGATACCCGGTCGGGACAATCGGCATCGTGGGTGTCCTTATCTGACGCGGTTCTGCCAGACGTGCGCCGATAGTGCGCGCAGCGCCCCGGAAAAGCTCACGTTTGGGCCTAGACTTCCGACGAGTCTTCTACCGGAATCCGCCATGTCCCCGTTCCTGCGCATCGTCGCCCTGGCTTTCCTGTCGTCACCCGCGATCGTTGCGGCGCAGTCCGTGTTCGACTGCGTGGCGCCGGCCGCACCGGCGCTCACCGCGCCCGTGGTGCTCGGCAACGGCAGCGCCGGCAGCGTGACGACGGCCTCGCTGCAGGCGGCGCTCGATGCGGGCGGGCCGATCCGCCTGAACATCGGCGCGTCGACACTCGTCGTCACCGCAGAGCTGCGCATCACGCGCGAGACCGTGCTCGACGCGAACGGCGCGACCCTGTCCGGCGGCAACGCCAGACGAGTATTCCGCGTGGGCAACCCCAACAATCTTGCTTCCTATACGTTTTCCTTGTTGAACGCGACGGTCACCGGCGGCAGCACGCCGGGCGCGAGCGGCGCGGGCCTGTACAAGCCGTCCGAAGGGCCTTGGCAGGCCGTCACTATTCGCATCCACAATTCCCGTTTTACGGCGAACACGGCGATCCAGAGCGAGCAGGACGGCGGCGGTGGCGCGATCTATGTCATCGGCGCCCAGGAGATCGCGCTCATCGGCAGCACGCTCGACGGCAATCGCGGCAGTAATGGCGGCGCGCTGTACTCGCTGGGTTCCCGGCGCGTCAACCTGTTCGACAGCACGCTGTCGGGCAACGTCGCCACCGGCAGTGGCGGCAACCCGGGCAATGGCGGCAATGGCGGCGCGCTGGGCGTGGACGGCGAAAACCGGTTCGTGAACCTGTGCCGCACGCGGCTGCTGAACAACAGCGCGGGTGCCTACGGTGCCGGCCTGTTCACCGTGGCCTACGACCTGACCAGCTTCACGCGCATCCAGGATTCCACCGTGCAAGGCAACAACAGCACCGGCACGAGCAACGCGCACACGGGCGGTGCCTATATCCAGGGCGGCCCGGTCAGCATCCGCGGTTCGACCTTCCGCGACAACCAGGCGTCGGGATACGGTGGACTGAGTTTGTTCGACCACGGCAACGTCGTCACATCGGGCGACATCACCAACAGCACGTTTACCGGCAATGTCGCGCGCACCGGCCTCGGCGGTGCCATGAACCTGCAGGCGACCGGCGGACTCACGCTGCAGAATCTGACCATCGCCAACAATTCCGCGCCCTGCAACGTGTGCTTCGCCGGCGGCATCGCCAACGGCTCGAACCCGATCACGTTGCGCAATACGCTGTTCTTCAACAATACCGGCGGCAACGCGTTCAACCCCTGGGCCCTGCTGCAACCGGTCAGCGGGTCCAACAATATTCAATGGCCGCTGGTACGCCCGGGTTCTTTCGGACAACAGGAAAACCCCGTGACGCCCGGTGCGATTTTCGCGGACGCGCAGCTGCTGCCGATCGCCAACAACGGTGGGCTGACCGAGACGATGGCGCTCTCCGCCACGTCGCCATCAATCGATGCGGGCACGTCGACGAACGCCCCGCCGGTCGATCAACGCGGGCGACCGCGCGTCGGCGCGGTCGACGTGGGTGCTTACGAGTACGCCGGCGATGGCCTGTTCGCCAATGGTTTTGAATGAGGGCGGCTGGGGTCAGGTTAGCTTAGTGACTTTGTGCAGGAAGTTAACCTGACCCCGTCAGCCAGTTTTAGTTGGTGAGATACCCGGAGCAATATTTCACGCTATTTCGAGTAAGCCAGAAGTAGTTACAGTTCGTGTCATAGCTGTAACGCCCTGCCTTGATCTTGTAGCCGGACAGCGAAACGCCGTCCAAGTGCGAATATGATCCGTTGTACTTCAGGGAAAAATGCTGATGCGGTCCGGTGGAGCTTCCACCATTGCACAGGGCCTGCGACTGCGTATTGGCTGGGTTGCCGAGACGCTGGTTGGCGCTGACCGTCGCGCCGGTGCCCTGTTGCAGATTCATCATGTGGTAGTAGGTCGTCGACCAGCCACCGGAGTGCACCACTTCGATATGGCAGGACGAGTGGCGTTTGACCTGCCCGCCGCTAGCCGCAACGACCCAGTTTCCAGACTGATTGCTGCCCCAGCCGCCGCCGACGGACATGTCCAGCGACCCCATGGGATAGTTGCCGCTACCGCTCGACGTGTGGGTGCCGCCGACATGCCAACGAGCGCCGCGTGGATAGGGCATTTGCAACAATGCGCTCGGCGGAATGGCTTTCACCCCGACACTCGACTTCGTTCGCGCCGCCCACGGCTCCGCGTACAAGCGATCGTATACGGCGATGAATTCGCTGTAGACCTGAGCCGCATCACCGACCGCCGCGCTTCGCTCACTGCCTGCCAGCAACGCCTTCAGCGGGTCCGCCATCACATGGCCGCCAAACTCGCCGCGGCCGCTCACGCTCGCCTCGCCGGAATACAAGTCATTGGCTAGACGATCCGCGACGTCCTGAACTTGTTTCGCGAAACCCGATTTGTCGGACAACGTGCCGAACGGGCGTGACTCTGTGTCCTTGTCGAGAACCGGCGACGAAATCGCACCCGACTGCAATTCCATCAGCGCGAGCAGCACTTTGGGACTGATGCTGGTGTAGCCGCTCCAATGCGAAATGACCTCGGCGTACGGCAGCAAGTGCGGTGCGCGTGCACGCAGGAACGTTTCGATATCGAAACCGAACATTTCGTCATAGGTGTATATCAGCGCACTGGTGGCTGGGACGTCGTCGCCATCCGGCGCATCGGTACTCGTCGGCGACTGCGCCGAGGCGGATGCCGCAATGACGGTGGCGACAAGCCACGGCAAAAAAGCCGCGCGAACCTGCTTGAACTGCTTCATATCCCTCTCCCATATGAACGTTGTTGAGGTCGCTCCCCCGAGCGAGCTGCCCTGGTGGGCGGCCTGCCGACGCTAACACCGGCACCCCTCATGACAACACGCCATATGCCATGCAAATTTGGCATTCACCATTAAGGAACATCGCGCATCGGTGAGAAGGTTCACTTGTTTCGGTAAGTCCCGGTGCCAGGTCGGTGGGGGGCGGATGCCGGCGAATGGGCGCGTTCGCGCGTCCACCCTCTCGCGGAAATCATCGAGGCCCGAGGCCCGCTGTTGCTGCAGATAGGTGCGGATCGCTTGAAGATCGTCGTCAGAAAGGACGTCGGCGAGCAGCGAGCGACAGGCGGCGTCGCGCTCCTCGCGTGAGTTGCCGAGTCTGGCGTACCTGCGACGAGGCGACAGCAAGGGATCGTCACGGCGTCCACAGAGCGATGCACAACTGGACCACGGGAAGCCGATCGGGTCGTCGGTCATTCGTGCGCGGACCGGATTCAAGTCGATGTAGCGACTGCACGGCAGCGGATAGCCATCGCTGTCGACGGGGCAGGACGTGTAGCCGCCTTCCCACAGCGTTCCCGTGCGCCGGTGGCGCGCAGTGAACTGCCCGGTGTCGTCGCGGCCACGTTTCTGCATGAGGCGGGAGACGGCACCGCAGTCGGCGGAGTGACCAGCAAGTGGACTTGGTTGCCCATCAGCACGTATGCATGCAGCTGGACGACGGTATCGGTCAGCGCTTCGCGCAGCCGGTGCGGGGTAGTGCCGCCGGTCGTCGTCGGCCAGGAAGCACGGCAGGCGATTGTTACCGTGCTGGACCACGTGTTGCGGTATACAGGTAGATCGAGACGAGGGAGGCGAGCCATCCCACGAATTTCGCTGCAGCCGCTGAAAACGTAACGCGGCGATCACTGATCCGGAGGTCAGAACCTCGACTCAGCGTCCGCTGGAAGCGAACTTGACCCCGTTATCGCGACCTCACATCGAAAGCTCGACGTTCTGCCGGCGCTCATTGCTCAGCGACGCGTGGGACAAAGACCCGGCCGCATCAGGTCGCGCGCCGTGAAACGACGATCGAAACCACCGCGACATGCCGCGCGGAAAATCATTCGCGCACAGGGGCATCCGGTGCGCGTAAAGTAAGTGCCATTCGAACCTGGCCCCGTTATCAACAAGAACATCGCCACAGCAGGAACTATGAACAACCCGACCGTCACACTTCGCTTCATCCGCAGCGCGTTCACCGATCAA
>CAMLSI010000233.1 GCA_946482585.1 uncultured Lysobacteraceae bacterium | reverse complement strand
CATCCGCTGCTGATCCAGAAGACGCTGGCCGACAAGCTCTCGGACAAGGTGTCGGTGATCATCGCGCCGCCGCCGGCCGACGGTGGTTTCATCGGCAGCAATCTGATCGGCGCCACGACGGTCGCGCATCAGAGCGCGGCGGCCGACTGATCCCACCGAATCCGAGGAGTCTGCGATGAAACGTCATCTCGCCGCGCTGCTGCTCGGCATCGGCACGATCGGCACGGCGACCGCCGAGGAAGCCGCACCGGTCGCCGCGATCGTGAGCCAGGACCAGATCGCGTTGCGCGCGGCGCCGAAGGAATCGGCGCCGCAACAGGCGGTGCTCTGGCAGGGCGATACGCTCGAGATCCGCGGCGAGAAATTCGGCTATCTGCAGGTCTACGACCATCGCCGCGAACGCGGCGGCTACGTGCGTGCGACGCAGGTCCGACGCGTTTCGCTGGCCGCGGACCGGGCCGGCGAGCTGCTCGCGGTCGTGCGCTTCCTGCGCGACACGCCGGGCGCCGAAGCACTCGGCCTCGCCTACGCGGCCGCCTACCTCAAGGCCGCGCCGGCGCAGGCCATCGGCAGCGAAGCGTTCGCCGCGCTGGGCAGCATGGCCGAACGCCTCGCCCGCCGCGCGTCGTCGCGCCGCGCGAAGACAGACGAGGCTGTGATCGCGGCGCACCTCGAGGTCGCGGCGAGTCTCGGCATTGCGATCCAAAGCATCGAGCGCGACGGCCGCATGCTGCTGTGCTACGACGGCGAAGCGTTCCGCCGCGTGCTCGCGTTGCCGGCGAACGCGGAGGAACGCGCGAACGCCGCGCTCGCACTGACCCGGCCGGACTGCGTACCGCCCGATCTCAGTCCTGCGGCGCGCTACGATTTCGATGCCTGGCGCATCGACGTGCTCGCGCGTGCGCCGCGTGACGAACTGCCCGAGTTCCTGCGCAATCGCGTGCGCCTGCGCAGCGCGGCGGTGCTCGCGAGCTTCGCGTTCCAGCACGCACGCCGCAACGAGGACGCGCAGCCCACGATGACGCTCGCGCTGCAGGAGCTCGCCGGCGTCGACAAGCTCGAACTCGCCGAAGAAGACAACGCAGCCTACACCGATGCGGCCGTGCGTGTCGGCGCCTCGCGCTGGAGCGCCGAGACTGCCGCAGCGGCGGGCAAGGGATTGCGTATCGTCACGAGCGCGGGCGAACCGGGCCAGACCTGCGTCGCGCTGGTCGATGCGAAGCACGATGTGACCAACGCTCTCGCGCGTCGGTGTACCTACGGTCTGGTGTGGGCCGCGTCGGCGAACGCGAATGCGGCAGGGACGGCACTCGCGCTCGCGGTGCAGCCGCTCGACGCCTGGCGCGAACTCTGGCTGTTCCAGCAGACCGCGGAAGGCTGGCGCGTCGACGTGCTGCCGCCGAGTCTCGAATCGCCCGACGTCGGCTATGTCGAGTTTGCGGGCTGGGTGCCCGGCAAGGCACAGATGCTCGTTGCGCGCGAGGCGAAAACCGAAGGCCGTCTGCGCCGCAGCTTCGAGGTCGTCGACATGACCACGCTCGCGACCGAGAAGCAGGCCGACAATCCGGCCTCGCTCAGCGTGTTCTACCGTTCGCAGGATGCGGCCTGGAAACGCCAGACCGTGGCGCTGCGCTGAATCCCCGCGCCGCGTTCACAGCGTGCGCGCGGCGGCGTGGATCTGTGCGAATTCCAGGCCGAAGCGCTTGAGGTATTTGCGCAGGCGATCGGCGTCGTTGCTCGACGTGCGCTGCTCGCGACTGGCCTGGAACAGGGTTCGGCCCGCGTCGCTCGCGCTGCGTGCACTCGCACAGACGCGCAGCACATCCGCCAGCTGCACGCGGTCGAAACGATCGATCCCGGCGAGCCGATCGCCGCAGAGCGCTTCGAGCAGTGCGTCCGATGCGGCGGCCGTCGCGCCGCGCCGCGCGCCGCCCCAGAGCCGGCCGAGCCGCACCGTCTCCTCGTCGACGACATCGATCGTGATGCGGCCCTGCGAAGCCAGCGTGGCCATGCGCGTCACCGACGCGCCGAGGTCACGGAAGTTGCCGGGCCAGGTCGCATCGATGCTCATCGCGAAGCGCAGGTAGCGCTCGCGCGCCTCGCGATTGAACGTGATGCGTTCGCCGTGCAGGCGCGCGAAGCGTTCGAGTTCGAAGTCGAGATTCGGCTCGATGTCCTCGGCACGCTCCTTGAGCCCCGGCAGGTAGAACGTCCAGAGATTCAGGCGCGCGTAGAGATCTTCGCGAAAGCGTCCTTCGGCGACCGCGACGGCGAGGTCGCGATTGGTGCCCGCGATCAGCTGAAAATCGCTGCTGACCTCGCGGTCGCCGCCGAGCGGCGGGAAGCGCTTGTCCTCGATCGCGCGCAACAGCATGGCCTGTTCGTCGAGGCCGAGTTCGCCGATCTCGTCGAGGAACAGAAGGCCGCCGTCGGCGCTCTTGAGCAGGCCGGCACGTTCGTTCTGCGCACCCGTGAAGGCACCGCGCACATGGCCGAACAGCGCACTGCCCGCACCGTCGCCGCGCAAAGTCGCGCAGTTCACTTCGACGAAACGCCCCTTGAGCGCGTGACGGCTCTGCTTCAGATCGAACAGATTGCGCGCGAGCATGCTCTTGCCGGCGCCGGTCGGACCGAGCAGCAGCATCGGCGCCTTGGAGCGCACCGCGACGCGTTCGATCTGCTCGATCATGCGGTTGAACGTCGCGCTGCGCGTGGCGATTCCGCTCTTGAGAAAACTCGCGGTGTCGGCGCGGTCGCGCGCGAAACGCTGCGCGATGCGGTCGTAGCGCGCGAGGTCGAGATCGATGATCGCGAACTTGCCCGCATCGCCGGTGCGCTGTTTCGGCGGCGGCGAGGTCTGCAGCAGCCGCGCCGGAAAGAAGCGCGCCTCGGCCAGCAGGAACCAGCAGATCTGCGCGACGTGAGTGCCGGTGGAAATGTGGACGAGATAGTCCTCGCGCTCGGGATCGAACGGATAGCGGCGCGCGAAATCGTGCAGCGCGCCGAATACTTCCTCGAAATCCCAGGGATCGGACAGATGGAAATCGTGGACGCGGACTTCGGTTTCCGGGCTGACTTCGGCCAGGTCGGCCTGCAGGCGTCCCGCGAGCTTCTTGAACTTGCGCTCGTCGAGCAGCAGTTCGAGGCGGGAGATCAGCAGATCTTCGTACATGCCGAGCGCGACCGTCGGCCGCCATTTCTCCCAACGCCCTGGCCCGTCGGCCGCATCGAGCACGGTGCCGACGAATCCGATCACGACCAGCGGCTTGCTCTGCATGTTCCCGACCCCGTAAGTTATCCGAAGGGATAATACACGAGCTCAAGAGCGCGGGTCAGATTCCATCCCGCATGGAGCCGTGAAGATTATCTAGTTGAATAACAAAGAAATTATCGGAACTGCCGCGCTTGGCACGCGACTTGATATAGCCAAACCGCGCCGGGACGGAACAGCGATCGGCGGGACGGCTCCGAGCCGGCTGGCCTCACCACCCTGCCCGCCCGTGAGCCCCGGCGTCGCGGGGCCGCGACTTGGCTCCGGCGCAGAAAGGAAACGGACATGGCCGCAGCGAATGGGCGCTGCGGCCGCCACGATCACGGTTTGGTCGCGGCCGCGAATGCCCGCAGGACTACAGAATCCAGCGCCTTGTGCGTGCGGGGGGAAGTTCCCCGCCGGCGGGACGCCGCCGTGGCGGAAGACAGACGCACTGGATATGTCTTGCAAACCATTGTCGCTGCCGCGCCCGTAGCCGGGCGAAGAGGCCCCGCCCGGAAATCAGGGCCTCGCCACTGCAACGAAAGAAACGCTGCGGCCTTGCCGCAAGCGGCGAATGCCAGGCCGGGACTACATTCTCCTGTCACGAGCCAACGTCTCGGCCAGTTGTACCTTGTCGCCGCTTGCTGCAGTGCCGCGAATGCCTGCCGGTCTACATCGAATGCGTGAGTCGCGGGTTCGAATCCCGCCGGCGCTTGCGCCGTAGCTCAGCGGTCAGAGCAACGTGCCGACCGGCCCCACCTCGTCGCTGCATTGCACCCGGAACGAAACAAAAGAGAGAGATGCCATGAACACCGCCCTCCATCAGACGATTCACGACGAAGGCGCCGTACCGATCAAGGCCTGGATCAACGGCGTGCCGCTCGACGACGGCGCGCGCAAGCAGCTGCGCAACATGGCGCGACTGCCGATCGTGGGTCCGTGGATCGCCGTGATGCCCGACGTTCACCTAGGTATCGGCGCCACGGTCGGTTCGGTCGTACCGACCGAAGGCGCGATCATTCCCGCAGCCGTCGGCGTGGACATCGGCTGCGGCATGATGGCCTACCAGACCACGCTGCGCGCGGATCAGCTGCCGGAAAACCTGCAGACGCTCCGCGGCGACATCGAACGCGCCGTGCCACATGGCTTCGTCACGGTAGAGGGCCGCAGCCTCAAGGGCAACTGGATCGTCGCGCCGAACTCGGCGACGACGCGCTGGCGCAACCTCGAAGCGCGCTACCGCTCGCTCGTCGAGCGTCATCCGCGCATTTCGCACCGATCGCCGTTGAGCCAACTCGGCTCGCTCGGCGGCGGCAACCATTTCATCGAACTCTGCCTGGACGAAAGCGACCAGGTCTGGGTGATGCTGCACTCGGGTTCTCGCGGCGTCGGCAACGGTATCGGCCAGTACTTCATCGAGAAGGCGCGCAACGAGATGCAGAAGCACCGGGCCAACCTGCCCGACCGCGACCTCGCCTATTTCAGCGAAGGCAGCACGCTGTTCGCCGACTATGTCGACGCGGTGGAGTGGGCGCAGGAATACGCGGCGCAGAACCGGCAGCAGATGATGGAAACCGTGCTCGGCGTGCTGCGCAAGCATCTGCCGGCGTTTCAGCTCACGCGCATGGCGATCAACTGCCATCACAACTACGTGCAGCGCGAAACGCATTTCGGGCGCGAACTGTTCGTCACGCGCAAGGGTGCCGTGAGCGCGCGCGAAGGCCAGTTCGGCATCATCCCGGGCAGCATGGGCGCGAAGAGCTTCATCGTGCGCGGTCTCGGCAACGAGGAAAGCTTCTGCTCGTGTTCCCACGGCGCGGGTCGCGTGATGAGCCGCACCGAAGCGAAGAAGCGCATCACGCTGGGCGAGCACCGCGCGGCGACGGCCCATGTCGAATGCCGCAAGGATGCCGACGTGATCGACGAGTCGCCGGCGGCGTACAAGCCGATCGACAAGGTCATGGCGGCGCAGAGCGACCTCGTCGAGATCATGCATACCCTGCGTCAGGTCGTCTGCGTCAAGGGCTGAAACGAGATGCGTACCGACCTGCACGAAGTGCTGATCGAGCGGCCGCGTCGCGGCCGTCGCCTGAAGACCGCGCGCGGCAACAAGCCGCGCGCGGCCGAATGGATCGACGGGGACAGCTACGCCGATACTTATCGGCCGCGGCGCTTGCGCACGAAGCATTTCGACGACCTGCTGTCGCCGCTGCGGCGCTGGCTGCGCCATCAGGTCGATCGTCCATGGAACAACGTCTGGAGCGAGCTCGCGGCCAGCATCGACACACGCTCGGTGGTCGGTCAGCATCTGCTCGATCACGTTCGCGACCTCGTTGCGTTGGATGGCGAGTACGACGAGGCGCAGCGAGCGGTCGTCCTGAAACCGCACCTGGGCCGTCGCCGAGGCCGGCGCGAGCCGGTCGAAGGACTCTACGTCGATCCGCGTACGGGCCTGCTGCGCTGGCGCGAACCGCCGTCGCGACGGACACTGCGACGCAGACCGCCGCAGCCGGTGCTCGACAGCGAAGGACGCGCCGTCGAGTTTCGATCAATCACGCCGACGCGCTTGCACCTCAAGCACGGTGGCATCTGGTACGAAGTCGGCATCGCCGAGATGGCGCCGACGACGCGCATGATGCCGTTCGATCTCGCCTGCAATGGATTTCAGTTTCAGATAACGCGCAAGAGACAGCTCCGCTCCCGCGAGCTGTCGGCGGCAAAACTCACTAACGACGCCTGAGGCATGATCGTCTCGGGCAGGAAGGCCCGAATGAAACTGCGAACGGAATCCACGATCGAACTCGACGGCGCGCAAGGCGAAGGCGGCGGACAGATCCTGCGCACGGCGCTGAGCCTCGCCATGCTCCAGAACCGGCCACTGCGCCTGCGCAACATCCGCGCGGGACGTCGCAAGCCCGGCCTCATGCGTCAGCATCTGGCCTGCGTGCGCGCCGCCGCGTCGGTGTCCTCGGCCACGGTCGACGGTGCCGAGATCGGCTCGACCGCGCTCGAATTCCGCCCCGGCGCGATCCGCGCCGGTCATTTCGATTTCAAGATCGGCAGCGCCGGCAGCACGATGCTCGTGCTGCAGACCGTGCTGCCCGCGCTGCTGCGTGCCGATGGCGCCAGCCGCCTCATTCTCGAAGGCGGCACGCACAATCAGATGGCGCCCTCCAGCGACTTCATCGCGGATGCGTTCCTGCCGCAACTGGCGCGCATGGGCGCGAACGTCACGATGACGGTGGAGCGTCACGGCTTCTTTCCGGCCGGCGGCGGCTGCGTCGACGTGCGCGTCGTCCCCGCGGCATTGCGGCCGCTCCGGTTGCTGGAACGCGGCGAGAGCCGCGGCATCGACGCGACGGTGTTGCTGCGCAGCCTGCCGCAGCACATCGCCCAGCGCGAGCTCGATACGGCCGCGCAACGCCTCACGCTCACGGGCCGTTCGCAGCGGGATCTGAAGGGCGGCACGGGCCCGGCCAATGCGCTCGTGCTGACCGCGACGTTCGAGCATGTCAGCGAGGTCGTCGTCGGCCTCGGCGAGCAAGGCGTCAGCGCGGAAGTGGTCGCAAGCTCGGCCAGTGACGAACTGCGCGCCTACCTCGCACATGGCGCGCCGGTCGGCGAGCACCTCGCCGATCAGCTGTTGCTGCCGCTGGTGCTGGCCGGCGGCGGCAGTTTCGTCACGGGACGTCCGACGCCGCATCTGGAAACCAACGCGGCGGTGATTCGCGCGTTCGGCGCCGCCGACATCGACATCCGCCCCGACGACGGCGATCCACAGCGGCGCTGTCGCGTCAGCGTCGCGGTCTGAAGCACTCCGACACTGCCAGCTACACGCGTGGTGCGGCCGATGCGAAGAAATCCCGATTGCGACATCGCCGGGCGTCCGACGTGTCGCTGTCGCGGCGCGGCAGCACTCGTTGCGGCGGCGACCGTCTGCGCCGAGCGCTCACGCGCAGGCGCGGTCTTTTGCATTACGCTTCGCGTCTTTCCGGCAGCGAGGTCCGCGTGGACGCCATCATCTCGGTCGCCAGTCTCAACAAGGTCTATCAGTCGGGCTTCGTCGCGCTCAAAGACGTCACTCTCGATATCCGGCGCGGCGAGATCTTCGCCCTGCTCGGCCCCAACGGCGCCGGCAAGACCACGCTGATCAGCATCATCTGCGGGATAGTCAATCCCACGAGCGGGACAGTGCTCGCCGACGGCCACGACATCGCGCGCGAGTACCGTGCGTCGCGCAGCAAAATCGGGCTGGTGCCGCAGGAATTGTCCACCGACGCGTTCGAAACGGTCTGGGCGACGGTCAATTTCAGCCGCGGCCTGTTCGGCAAGCCGCGCGACACCGCGCTGGTCGAGAAGATCCTGCGCGACCTCTCGCTCTGGGACAAACGCGACGCGAAGATCATGACTTTGTCCGGCGGCATGAAGCGCCGCGTCATGATCGCGAAGGCGCTGTCGCACGAACCGGCGATCCTGTTCCTCGACGAACCGACCGCCGGTGTCGACGTCGAGCTGCGCCGCGACATGTGGGCGATGGTGCGCAGCCTGCGCGAGCACGGCACGACCATCATCCTGACGACCCACTACATCGAGGAAGCCGAGGAGATGGCCGATCGCATCGGTGTGATCTCGAAAGGCGAAATCATTCTCGTCGACGAAAAGACGCAGCTCATGCGCAAGCTCGGCAAGAAGCAGCTGACCTTGCAGCTGCAAAGTCCGCTCGCGGCGATACCGCCGGGACTGGCCGACTATCCGCTGGAACTGTCGGCCGACGGCAACGAACTCGTCTACACCTTCGACACGCAGGCGTCGCAGACCGGCATCGCGGGCCTGCTGCGCCGGCTCGCCGAGCACGGCATCGACTTCAAGGACCTGCATTCCAGCGAAAGCTCGCTCGAAGACAT
>CAMLSI010000232.1 GCA_946482585.1 uncultured Lysobacteraceae bacterium | reverse complement strand
GTTCGATCCGACCGGCCTCTGGCACCTCGGCTTCGTGTTCGCCATGCGCGATCTGGAGCCGGGCGCCGAGATCACCGTGGACTACCGGCATCTGCTCGCCCCGGGACAGTCCGAAGATTTCCCCGACGCGAGTACCGGCGCGGCCATCGTCGGGTTCACCTGGGAAGAAAGCCTGCGCACGTCGACCGCCCAGTTGCATGCGCTGACGGGGCGCGCATGACCACGCTGCGGTTGCTGCGCGCGCACGACTATCGCCGCATGGCGTGGAAGAACGGCGGCGGCATCACGACGGAAATCGCACGGTACGACGGCGACGGCGACGCGTTCGACTGGCGCGTGTCGATTGCCGAGATTGCGCAGGATGGTGATTTTTCCATTTTTCCCGACGTGGACCGCGAGCTCATGCTGCTCGAGGGCGGCGGCGTGGAACTCGCGATCGGCAACGACGAACCGATCGCTCTGACACGGCGCTACCAGAAGCACGCGTTTCCGGGCGAAGCGCCCGTGAGCTGCCGCCTGATCGACGGACCGACGCGCGATTTCAACCTGATGGTTCGCCGCGGCCGCTATGCGGCCGAACTGCTCGCCCGTCCGATCGTCGGCGCGCAACTGCTGTTTCCGGCCGCGGCGACGACCTGGCTCGTGTTCGTCGCGAACGGACACATCGTCGTCAGCGATCGCGCGGATCTGCCGCGCATCGAAGCCGGCGAAACGCTGCTGGTCGAATTCACGCAGAGCGGCGGCCCGCCGCTCGTGCTCAACGGCGCGGGCGAGATCGTGCTCGTGAAGCTGGGACCGCGCGTCAGCGAGAAGTGACCACTGCCGGCGCCTGAAAGCCCTGAACGATCCGGTTCGACGGCTCCGGATTCCGCTCCAGGCCGCGAGGCTCAGGTCTCCGCCCAGCGTCGCAGCAGATTGTGATAGACGCCGACCAGTTGCACGAGCGCGGGATGCTCGGCGTTGGTCTGCGTGAGACTCTGGATCGATACGTCGAGATCGAACAGCAGGCGCCGCTCGCCTTCGTCGCGGACCAGACTTTGCAGCCAGAAGAACGACGCGATGCGTGCGCCGCGCGTGACCGGAGTGACCTGATGCAGGCTGCTCGCCGGATAGAGGATCAGGTCGCCGGCGGGCAGCTTGACGCCGTGCGTGCCGAAACTGTCTTCGATCACGAGTTCGCCGCCGTCGTAGTCGTCGGGATGACTCAGGAACAAGGTCGCCGACAGGTCCGTGCGCAGCGGGCTGCGATCGTCGCCGGTGCGCGGATAGCGCACCGCGTTGTCGACGTGGAAGCCGAACGACTGGCCCGGCCGATAGCAATTGAACAGCGGCGGGAAGATGCGGCACGGCAGCGCGCCGGCCATGAACGTCGGATGCCGCTGCAATTTGTCGAGAATCAGCGCACCGAGTTCCCGCGCGACCGGATGGTCGTCGGGCAGTTGCAGGTTGTGCTTGGCCTTCGCCGACTGATAGCCGGCGGTGATGCGCCCGTCGGCCCATTCGGCGGCATCGAGCCGCTCCCGGCAGCGCGCGACTTCTTCGGCAGACAGGACATTCGCGACATGGAGCAGCATGGCCGTGCACTTCGGAGGAGAGGCCGCGCATTCTAGCGAAACGCCGCGGAAGCCCCGGCGTGCCGCGACGAATTGGCGCATCCGGACAATACGACCGCCCGCGCCGGCTCCGAGAATGGAACGCACACCTTCGGACCCGCGCCATGCACGCCAGGACCCAGGCCTTTCGTGACGACTACGCCCGCCGCATCGCGCCGCCCGGCTATCACGGCTGGCGGCATGCGCTGTTCGTCGCCGTCTGCGGCGGCGGCATGCTCGCATTCACGGCTTCGCTGCTGAGCGTCGCCGACCTCGCCCGCCTCTGGTGGCTGATACCGGCGACGCTCATCGTCGCCAATATCGTCGAGTACCTCGTGCACCGGCATCTCATGCACAGGGACACGCGCCTGCTGCACGCGATGTTCGTGCGCCATACCTTGCGGCACCACCGCTATTTCACGCGCGAGGACATCGAAGTCACGACACGCGGCGACCTGCATGCAGTGCTGTTCCCGCCGGTACTGCTGTTCTTCTTCGCCGCCGTCGCGCTCGGCGTCGCCGCTGGTGTCGGGCTCGCACTCGGCCGCGCCGCGGGCCTGCTGTTCTTCACGCTCGCGCTGGCCTACTACCTGGCCTACGAAGTGCTGCACCTGCTCGCGCACTGGCCGCAACGCGGCGTCGTCACGCGCTCGGCGCTGCTGCGTCGCCTGCTGCGGCACCACCGGCTGCATCACGCGCCGCAGATCATGAACCAGGGCAACTACAACATCGTGTTCCCGCTCGGCGACTGGTTGTTCGGAACGCTGCGGCGCGACGACGCCGGCGAGCGCGCAAACGCCGCACGAGTCGGGGAACACCTCACTTAGCGGCAATCGCCGCCGACACGTCAGAACCGGATGCCGGGGAGGGCATGATGGATCTCGATTCGAGCCGACGACATTTTCTTGCAGCGACCTGCGCCGTCGCGGCCGGGCTCTGCCTGCCGCGCGGCGCGGTCGCGGCCGCACCGGCGCGCACGCCGCTGAGCCGGCCGCTGGAGCAACTGCGCAGCCAGTATTCGACACTGGTGATCGGCTCGGGCTACGGCGGCAGCGTCATGGCCGCGCGCCTGGCCGGCACCGCCCCGCTCGCCGTGTTCGAGCGCGGTCGCGAATGGCTGCCGCAGGACTTTCCCGACACGAGCGGCGCCGTCGTGCGCGAACTGCGCAGTGATGCCGCGCCGCTCGGCCTGTTCGACTACCGCGCCGGCAGCGATCTCGACGCACTCGTCGGCAACGGTCTCGGCGGCACGTCGCTGATCAATGCCAACGTCGTGATCGCGCCCGATCGCGACATTTTCGGCGCCTGGCCGGCGGCGATCCGCGAGGCGTATCAGTCCGGCGCGATGGACGTCCACGAACAGCGCGTGCGCACCATGCTGGCCGTGGAAGCCGTCGGCGAAACGCCGGCCCTGCGCAAGCATCAGATGCACGCCTCGACGACGGCGCGACGCCGCCGTGCCGGCGCCGCGGTCGATTTCCGCCGTCTCGATCTGGCCGTGAACCTGAGCCGCCACGCCGGCACAGCCAACGCCGAGGGCGTCGTGCAGATGCCCTGCCGGCTCTGCGGCGACTGCGTCAGCGGCTGCCGCACCGGCGCGAAGAACACGCTCGACGTGAACTATCTGCGCATGGCCGCCCGCCGCGGCGCTGAAATATATACACGCATTGAAGTGGAACATATCGAGCGCGCCGGCAACCTCTGGCGCGTGCACTACCTCGCGCGGCCCGCCGGCGCGCCGGTACGCCGCGGCAGCGTGCTCGCGGCGCGCGTCGTCGTCGCGGCCGGCGCGCTGGGTTCGAGCCAGATCCTGCTGCGTTCCGCCGCCATGGGACTGGCATTGCCGTCGGCGCTGGGGACGCGCGTATCGGCCAACGGCGACTATCTCGGCGTCGGCTACAACAGCGCGGTGCAGACCGACAGCCTCGGCTTCGGCGAAGCCTCGCCGCTGTTCGACATGCGCAAGGTCGGCCCGACCATCACCGGCGCCGCGCAGTACACGGCTGCGAACCCGTCGCAGCGATTCCTCATCGAGGAAGGCGCCTGGCCGCGCGCGCTGACCGATGCGCTGCGCCTGCTGCTGCCCGCGACGTCGGCGGCGCCCGACGTGCCCGCGAGCCAGCGCGAGCTGCGCGATATCGCGGGCGCCAAGGCCAACGGCGCGCTGAATCATTCCATGGTCTATCTCGGCATCGGCCACGACAGCGCGAGCGGCCGCATCGTGCTCGATGCGGGCGGCCAGGCGCGCATCCGCTGGCCGGGCCTGTCGTCCGAGGCGTTCGTCGCCCGGACGCGCGAGGAGATGCGCCGGCACGCCGCCGAATTCGGCGCGAACCTCGTGGAAAGTCCGCGCGCGCACCCGATCTTCGGCGCGGCCCTGACCACCGTGCATCCGCTCGGCGGCTGCCCGATGGGTACCGACGCGGGCAACGGTGTCGTCGACGCGGACGGCCGCGTGTTCGACCCGCGCGGCGGCTGGCACGACGGCCTGTACGTCGCCGACGGTGCCGTGATCCCGACGTCGCTGGCCGTGAATCCGCTGCTGACGATCGCTGCGCTGGCCGAGCGCATGGCCGCGCGGATGCCCGCATGAGCGCGGCTGCCGTCGCGCGGCGCGGCGAAATCGAAAACGTCCGAACGTATCGTTTGTCCCGGGAGATCGGCATGTCCGCATTGATGACGCGATTCTTCGCCCTGCTGCTCGGCTGCGCCGCCGGCACGGCCCAGGCCGGCGGCCTGCTGTTCGACGAGGAAATGCGCGACTACGGCTATTGGAACGGCGAACTGCGCGCGCTGCAGTTCGCTCTCGACGTGCGCATTCCCGATATCGACGACTGGCGCGCGAGCCCGGCGCATACGGCGCAGGACGCCGGCAGCCTGCGCATGGATGCCGGAGCCGCCCAGCCGCTCGCAGGCACGCTGGAGATTCTCGCGCCGGCGCCGAACCAGGACGGACGCGTCCTCGTGTACCGGCTCACGGCGGCGAACTGGCGCTTCCTCGGCGCCAAGCTCGTCCGCAACGACGGCGGCTTCGATCTCATCGACGACGTGACGACCCTGCACGGCGTGCTGCTGCCGCGGACGGCCGCCTGGCCCAGTGTCGCGAACCTGGTCTACGACGGACAATGGACCAGCGAAGTACAGTTCGAGTGGTGGCGGCCCAGCATCGTGCTGGCCTTCCTCGATTCCTTCACGACCATCGACACGCCGTGGTACGAGGTCCTATGGGTCAAGTACGTCTTCATCGATACGACGTTCGGAGCGGTCGCCGGCGAATTCCTGTTCGGGCTGCTGTGAGCGATCGCGACGCGGCGGCCGACTGCGCGCGGGCCGCGCGCCCGGGCTCGGGTCCGGGTGGATGTCCATGAATCGCGGCGACGTGTCCCGGCTGTATGCCGATGCCTTCGACGAGTTCGCGCAGCGCTGCGGCGCCCTGCCCGCGTCGGATACCGCCGCGGCGACACCGGGTTTCGTGCAGCGCGTCGACGGCCAGCACTATGCGCGTCGCGTACGGCAGGCGGTCGACCTGAGCGGCGACGCCGACCTCGGCTTCCGCTTCGGCGCAGCGATCGGTGGCCGCGGCTTCGGCCTGCTCGGCATCGCCACGGCGACAGCGCCGAGCCTGCAGCAGTCGCTGGCCAGCCTCGTGCGATGGGAGCCGCTGACCTCGACGCTGGGCTGCATCGGCATCCATCGTTCGCACCGCCACGTGCGTCTGTCGTGGACGCCGCACGTCCCGGTACCGCCGGCGGCGATCGAAGGCATTCTCGGCGGCTGGGTCGCCTTCGGCCGTTTCCTCGTCGGCGAGGACGTACCCGTGGTCGCGCTCGAACTCGCGCATGCGCGCCGCACGCGCAGCGAAGCCGAAACAGTGCTCGGCTGCGACGTGCGCTTCGGCGCGCGCCGCAATGCCGTGGTGATCCCGGCCGACATCCTCGACGCCCGACCGCGCTATGCCGACGCCCACCTGCATGCGGCGCTGGCGCACTGGCTCGACGAATGCGTGAACGTACTCGGCGGCGACGCGGCAGTGCGCGATGCGGGCCGCCTGATCCTCGACCGCCTCGCCTGGGGCGACACGAACGAAGATCTCGTCGCCGACGGTCTCGGGCTGGCGCGACGCACCCTGCAACGGCGCCTCGCACACAACGGACTGAGTTTCCGGCGCCTGCGCGAACTGCTGCGCGCGAGCGTCGCGGTCTGCCGCCTCAGCGGCGGCGGCGAACGGCTGCTCGACGTGGCACAGCACGTCGGCTTCGCCGAGCAGGCCACGTTCACGCGCGCGGTGCGCCAGTGGACCGGACGCACGCCGCGCGAGGTCGCTCGCCTGTTCGCGGCGGACTACGCCGCACTGCGGCGTTGAGTTCCGCAACCCCGTTTCAACGCCAGTGCGATCCGGCTCGTCGCGACGCGACGATTCGCCGTGCCGCAACGGAAAACGGCCGCGCTCTCGCGCGGCCGTCCTGTTCCCGAAAACGCCGCCGCGTCCCTGCGGCGGCCATGTCACGACATCAGAACGCGTAGCTGGCCTGCAGCGTGACCTGACGACCCTCGCCCGGCGTCGCCCAGCCGTTGGCCGAGGTGCGGATGCGCGTGTAGTACTCCTTGTCGAACAGATTGTTGACGTTGAGCTGCAGGCGCAGGTCGCGATTCACGTTCCAGGCCGCCATCGCGCGGTGCGTCCAGTAGTCGTCGGCCTTCGCGAGCGGGCCGTTGACGTTCGTCGCGCTGTGTTGATTCAGGTAGTACGTACCCTGGTAGTTCAGGCCGTAGCCGAACTGCCACTGGCCGACATCGAGCGTCGTCCACGCATTGAACGCGTGCTTGGGCACACTGACCAGATCGTCGCCGCGCGTGTAGTCGAGCCCCTGGCCGGCCTGACGGTTCGACACGCCCTGCAGCACTTCGCTCCGCAGATAGGTGTAGTTCGCGTAGATCGCCCAGTGCTTGGTCAGGTTGCCGCTGACGCCGAGCAGCACGCCGTCGACGCGCGCTTCCCCGTCGAGCTGCTGCTGACCCGACGGATTATCCGGGTTGCCCGGATCGGCGACGCGGTAGTTCTCGCGATCGTTGCGGAAGATCGACGCGGTCAGCGACAGGCGCTGGTCGAGCAGATCCCATTTCGTGCCGATTTCATAGTTGACCGCGGTTTCGGGATCGACCGTGCAGTTGTTCGTTCCGGTCGTGCTGCCGACCGTGCAGGAGCCGTTGACCGACGCCTTCGACGGTGTCTTCGAATTGCCGTAGGCGACATAGATGCTGCCCGCCTCGACCGGCTTGAACACGAGACCGGCGCGGTAGGAGAACAGGTCGTCGTTGTTCTTGGCCGGCGCGCTCGCCCCCGTCACCGTGCCGATAGGACCGGCGGCGCCGGCCGCGGTCGAAACCGTATACGTCGTGCTGCTGCCTTCGTTGCGCTCGAAACGCGTGCCGAGGTTGAGCTGCCACTGCTCGCTGAACTTCAGCGTGTCGAACGCGTAGACCGCGGCGTTATCGAGTTCGCCGTCGACCTTGCTCGTCAGCGTGCGATTGCGCGGCCCCGTGTAGTACGTGTCCGGATGCAGCGGATCCGTGAACGGCAGATGGTTCGGCGCGAGGTACGGATTGCTGCCGTCGGCGTTGCGGAACTCGTTGCTGCCGTCGAGCGAATAGCTCTCGTGCATCAGCGAGAAGCCGGTCACCAGTGTGTGCTCGATGGCGCCGGTGTTGAATTTCGCCGTCAGGTCGGTCTGGTTGACCAGCATGCGATTCGTCGTGTCGCGCACGTTGCCGCGCGGACCGCTCGGCATGTAGGTGTTGACCGGAACGACGATCGTGACCGGCGGCTGGCCGACGACCGGCGTCGACGTCACGGAGCAGCTTCCGCCGACCGGCGTCTGGTTGTTGCCGAGGCAGAACGTGCCCTGCGGCGGATCGACGATGAGGAACTGGTTGACCTCCTGCACGCGCGTGAAATTGCGCACGCTCAGGTGATCGTTGAAGGTGTGGCTCAGGATGCTCGTGAGCGCGTCGACTTCGATTTCCTGCGTGTCGACGTTGCGGTAGCCGTAGTACGTGCTCGGATCGGCGCCCGGCAGCTCGAAGCCGCGATTGCCCGCGAAGAAATACGGCACGCCGTACTGCGGCGTGTTGTCGTCGCGCTGGTGCAGGTAGCTCAGGGTGAGCACGGTGTCGGTGCCGAGGCCGAACGCGATGGACGGCGCGAAGCCCCAGCGCTTCATTTCCTCGACGTCGCGGCCCGGCACGTCGTTGCGGTGACCCATGAGGTTCACGCGGAACGCGGTGGTTTCGCCGATGGTCTGGTTCGTGTCGAGCGTGACGCGCCCGTAGGAATCGGTGCCGACGCCGAGCGAGACGTTGGTGAAGTCGACTTCGCGCGCGACCTTGGACACGAGGTTGATCGTGCCGCCGACGGAGCCTGCGCCCGAGTACACCGAGTTCGCGCCGTTCACGACTTCGATCTGCTCGAGGTTGAAGGTGTCGGTGCGCGAGTACTGCGCGCTGTCGCGGACGCCGTCGACCTGGATGTCGTTGTTCGCGGAAAAGCCACGCAGGTTGATGCTGTCGCCGAAACCGCCGCCGCCTTCGCCGGCGCCGAAGGTGA
>CAMLSI010000231.1 GCA_946482585.1 uncultured Lysobacteraceae bacterium | reverse complement strand
AACTCGGTCTGGTTCCGCATCGACGACAAGCTCGAGATCGACCAGTGGTGCAACGACGAGCGCTGGCGCCTCGAATGCTCGCCGCCGGAACGCTGGCGTTCGACGAATCACCTGTGTGGGCCGGGCTACTGGGTCTGGCTGATCCCGCTGGGTTCGGGCGCGCACTCGGTCGGCATCGTCTGCGACGCGAAGATGCATCCGCTCGAAACGATGAACACGTTCGAGAAGGCGATGGAATGGCTCAAGAAGTTCCAGCCGCTGGTCTGGCGCGAATGCGAAACCCGCCGCGACAAGCTGCTCGACTTCAAGTTCCTGCGCGGGTTCTCCCACGGCTGCAAGCAGGTGTTTTCCGGCGACCGCTGGGCGATCACCGGTGAGGCCGGCGTGTTCCTCGACCCGTTCTATTCGCCGGGCAGCGATTTCATCGGCATGTCGAACACCTATGTCTGCGCGCTGATCGAGCACGACCGCAAGGGCGATCCGCTGGGTCCCTACGCGAAGATCTATCAGCAGCTCTACTTCTCGTTCTACGAGTCGACGCTGACCCTGTACCGCGACCAGTACCCGCTGTTCGGCGACGCCGAAGTCATGTCGACGAAAGTGATCTGGGACTACGCATACTACTGGGGCGTGCTCTGCCAGATCGTGTTCCAGGATCGTCTGACCGACCTGCGGCTGTTCTCCGACCTCAAGCCCGAGCTCGAATCGGTGCGCGAGCTCAACGTCGGCATGCAGGCGTTCTTCCGCCGCTGGATGGCGCTGAACCCGCCGACGAACCCGGCGACCTTCCTCGATCAGGGCGAGCTGCCCTGGTTCCACGAACTCAACCGCACCCTGCACGATCCGCTCGACGACGACGGCGTGCGCGCACAGATTCGCCGCAATGTGGATATGTTGCGAAATCTTGCGGCCGGCATCGTCGCGCAGGCACAGCTCGACTGCCCGGGTCTCGAAGGTCTTTCGGGCGCCGGCGATCCCCGGGCCGCGCCGCTGCTGTTCGAGCTCGCCGCATGATCGTCCGCGCCGCGCCGCTGCTGCTCGTGTCGCTCGCGCTCGTAGCGGGCTGCGCGCCGTCCGGCCCGTCGGCTCCGCCGCCGGCCGCGAAGGCCGTGCAGGACGAGGATCCATCGCGCGGCGGCGCGCGACGCGGCAGCTGGGTTCGTGCCGAGTCCGAACACAAGAGCCTGCCGATCATCTGGGAGCTCCGCGACGACTACGTCGCGCCGCCGGGGGCTCCGCCGCAGCTCGTGATCGTGTCGCAGGCGCGCGAGATTCCGTACGTCGGCCAGGGCGAATCGACCCAGCGCGCGGAATTCGTCGCGCGCGAACAGCGCCTGCTGGACGCGCTGGCCGGCCACGCCGAACTCGTTGCCGTGCTCGACTGGAGCCAGCAGCACGACTGGTACTTCTACGCGGATTCCAGTGTCACGCGGGAAAGCGTCGCCGCCATACTCAGCGACGCTGTCGGCCGCGACATCCGCGTCACCGTCGAAACCGACGCCGGCGAGTTCTACCGGACACTGAAGCAGCGCACGGGCGGAACCCCCGAGAAGAAGCCGTAGCGCCGCTCGATCCGCAGGTTCGCGCCGACATACTGTCGACACGAGCCGCGGGCAAGCCGCTTCACCGCACTCACCCGTGCAGCACGTCGTAACAGGCTCCCATGGTGTGGTAGTCGGTCTTGCCGGCAGGGCTTTTCGCGTCGTCGTACTTGCGGTTCCGGCGGTCGAGGATGCGATACCAGGCGCCGTGCTCGTGGTCGACGAAATGCGCCCAGGCATATGCCCACAGGCGGTCGTACCACGTCCAGTAGCCCGCGTCGCCGGTCGCCCGCGCGAGGCGCGCGGCGGCAGCGATCGATTCGGCCTGTACCCAGAAATACTTGTCGTCGTCGCAGATGCTGCCATCGGGCGCGAAGCCGTAATGCAGTCCGCCGTGCTCGGCATCCCAGGCTTGCGGCACGGCGCGGTCGAACAAGTGCCGCGCCACGGGTACCAGCCACTGCTGCGGTTGGCCGAGTTCGCGCCAATGCCGGTCCAGGATCAGCAGCAGCTTGCTCCATTCGGTCTGGTGGCCGGGCTGGAAACCCCAGGGGCGGAACAAGTGCTTGGGATCGTCGCGGTGGTAATCCCAGTCCACCTGCCAGTTCGCGTCGTAGTGTTCCCAGACGAGGCCGCCGGCCAGCGCGGCCTGGCGCCGCGTGAGGTTGTCGGCCAGCATGAGCGCGCGCGCCAGATAGTGTCGTTCGTGCGTCGCCTCATAGGCCGCCAGCAGCGCCTCGCAGGCGTGCATGTTGGCGTTCTGGCCGCGATAGCTGGAAAAATTCCATTGCGAATCCGCTTCGTCGCGGTACAGGCCGTGCTGCGCATCCCAGCAGCGGGCTTCCAGCAGATCCCAGGTTTCGCGCAGCCAGTCGCCCGCCTCGGCGATGCCGGCCTGCAGCGAACGCGCATAGGCCAGCACGACGAAAGCCAGGCCGTAGGTGTGATGGGTGCGGTCTTCGGGCCGGCCGTCGCGAATCGTCCAGGCATAGCCGCCGTGCGGATCGCGGTGCACGTCGCGCAGATAGGCCAGGCCGTGCCGCGCCGCGGCCAGGTCGTCGGCATGGCCGAACTCGCGGGCGGCCATGGCGTAGTTGAAGACGAAGCGTGTGCTGCTGACCAGATGGCGATGGCTGCGTTCGTAGATGCTGCCGTCGTCGCGGAAATAGTGGAAAAAGCCGCCTTGCGGGTCCGATGCCACGGGCCGGTAGAACGCCATCGTGTCGGCGATGTGCCGGCGCAGGAACTCGGCACTGCGAAAGTCGGGCAGGGGATTCACGCGAAAGTCTCCAGCAAGCGGGCGATATCCGCCGGCGACGGCATCGCGGCGAAAGCGCCGGACCGGGTCACCGCGACGGCGCCGGCGGCAGCGGCCTGGCGCAGGGCTTGTTCCATGGCCGTCGTCGTCTCCAGGAACGCATCGAATTCCGCCGCGGCAATGCGGCGCGACGCCAGCCAGGCGAGCAGGCCGCCGACGAAGGCATCGCCGGCGGCGGTCGTGTCCAGCGCCTGCACCGCAAAGCAGTCCATGCCGCCCTGGCGCGTACGCGTGTGCCAGCGCAGGCGCGCGGCGCCGTCGGTGACGATGAGCCAGCGCGTGCGGCCTTGCCACAGGCGCTCGATCACGGCCGCCTCGCCGCCGCCGTCGGCGGCGAGATAGTCAAGCTCGCTGCGCGCGAGCTTGACCACTTCGGCCTGCTCCAGCACGCGCCAGAGACGCGCGTGCGGATCGATGTCGGCCGGCCATAGCGACGGCCTCAGGTTCATGTCGAAGCTGATCAGCGCGCCGGCGGCCTGGGCGCGCTCCAGCGCCTCGAGCGTCGCAGTCGCGAGCGCGCCGTCGGTGAGGCTGTTGGAGCACAGGTGCAGCGCGCCGGCACCGGCGAAGCACTCAGTGTGGAAATGTTCGGCGCGGAACAGCAGGTCGGCCGCGGGCGGGCGGTAGAAACTGAAGCTGCGTTCGCCGTGAGCGTCCAGCGCGACGAAGGCCAGTGCGGTGTTCGCCGCGGCAGTGCGCTTGACGTAGCGTATGCCGACGCCGGCCTGGGCCAGACTCGCGAGCAGGAAATCGCCGAACATGTCGGCGCCGAGCATGCCGACGAATTCCACGGTCGCGCCGAGCCGCGCGGCGGCGACGGCCACATTCGCCGGTGCGCCGCCGGCGAATTGCAGGAACGCGCGCGGCGCCGGCGGTGCGCTCGGCGGTTGGGCCAGGAAATCGATCAGCGCTTCGCCGAAACAGACGATGTGCTTCATGCGGCGGTCATCGCTGCGGCGCCGGTTTCGGCACGGGCGCCGCGCCAGCCGTACCAGACGATGTAGACGTAGCAGGCCAGCGGCAGCACGAACGACAGCTGCAGGCCGACATGGTCCGCCAGCGTGCCTTGCAGCAGAGGAATCACCGCACCGCCGACAATGGCCATGATCAGCAGGCTGGAGCCGCGCGCGGTCAGCGGCCCCAGGCCCTTGATGCCCAGCGTGAACAGGGTCGGGAACATGACCGAATTGAACAGGCCTATCGCGACCATGCTCCACAGGGCCAGACTGCCGCGGCTCGCCATGCTCAGCGCGAGCAGGACCAGCGCGATCGCGGCGAACAGGCTGAGCAGCCGCGGCGGCGCGATGAAACGCAGCAGCAGCGAGCCGACGAAACGGCCGACCATGGCGCCGCCCCAGTAGTACGACAGATAGACCGCGGCACGGGTCTCGCTGATGCCGACGATGTCGGGATGGGCGAGGTAGTTGATCAGCAGGCTGCCGATCGCGACCTCGGCGCCGACGTAGACGAAGATGCCGATGACTGCGTAGCGCAGCGGGGCGTGCTGCAGCGCCTGGGCGAAGCTGCCATGCGCTGCGGCCCCGGCATCGGTGGCTTCGGCCAGATGCGGCAAGCGGAACAGGTACACAAATACGGAAAGAGTGAAAAGTATCATCGCCAGACCGAGATAGGGCAACTGCACCGCCTGCGCTTCGGCCGCGCGGTAGGCCTGCTGCTGGTCCGGCGACAACGCGGCCAGCGCATCGGCGCCGAGTACGGCGACCGAGAGGATCAACAGACCGCCGATCGCCGGGCCGACGGTGTGGCCGAGCGAATTCAGCGCCTGGGCCAGGGTCAGGCGGCTGGACGATTGCGCCTCGGGACCGAGCAGGCTCACATACGGATTGGCCGATACCTGCAGCAAGGTGATTCCGCTGGCGAGCACGAACAGCGCGCCGAGGAACAGGCCGTAGGACTGCCAGTGCGCCGCGGGCAGGAAAGCCAGCGCGCCGACGCCGGCAATGAGCAGGCCGCAGACCATGCTGTGCTTGTAGCCGAGTTTCGCGACCACGCGCCCGGCCGGCAGGGACATGACGAAATACGCGCCGAAGAAGGTGAACTGGATCAGCATGCTGCGCGCGTAGTTCAGCTCGAATACGGCCTTCAGGTGCGGAATCAGCACGTCGTTGAGGCTGGTCAGAAAGCCCCAGAGGAAAAAAATCGCCGTGGTCACGGTCAGGGCGATGCGGTTGGACGCGCTGGCGGGAACCTTCATGGGAGGCGATCCGTGCATGCGGGTTTCAGGGCCGTGCCGGCGCGCAGGTACTCGCGCGCACGATCAGGCGGACGGGAACGACGGTATGCGCCGGCGGTGCAGCCGTTGGTTGCGGCGTACGCGGCGCGGCGTTTCCGTTCTTGCCGTCACCGGCGGAATTCACGCGCGCCAGAACCAGATGCGCCGCCTGGCGACCGCGTGCGCGCGGATCGGCCGCGAGCGTGGTCAGCGGCGGCACGCTGACCGCGGCTTCGGGAATGTCGTCGAAACCGGTGACCGCGAAGTCCTTGCCGGGCAGTCGGCCGCGGGCCTGCAGGCCCAGCATCAGTCCCAGCGCGACGGCATCGTTGTAGCAGACGGCGGCGGTCGGCGCGCGCACCAGCGCGAAAAGGGCGCCGGCCTGGGCCGCGGCTTCCAGTCGCGACGGCGCGGATTCCACCACCCAGTGCGGTTCGATTTCGACGCCGGCGGTCTGCATCGCCAGGGCATAGCCCTCGCGGCGCTGGCGGCAGGAGCTGGAGCCCGCATGGCCGCCGAAGAAGGCGATGCGGCGATGTCCCCATTGCAGCAAATGTCGCGCGGCCTGGCGCGCGCCGTCGACGTTGTCCAGGCTGAGCTGATCCCAGCCGCTGTCGCGCAATTCGCGGTTGAACACGAGCACCGGCGCGCGCAGGCCGATGGCCTGACGCACGCGTTCCGTGTCGCTGCCTTCGGCCGGCGACAGGATCACGCCGGCCGGGTCGTGCTCCATCAGCGATTGCAAGACCGCCTGCTGGCGTTCGGCCGACTCGCCCGTGCTGCCGAGCAGCGTGACGTAGCCGGCGGCCGCGAGCGCCTCGTCCACGCCGGCGGCGAATTCGGCGAAGAACGGATTGGACAGATCGTTGACCACCAGCGCGACACTGCTGGAACGGCGCGTACGCAGGCTGGCCGCGGCGCGGTTGTAGACATAGCCCACGCGCTTGAATTCGGCCTCGACGCGCGACCGCGTCTGCGCGTTCACGAGCGGGCTCTGGCGCAACACCAGCGACACGGTGGCGCGGGAAACCCCGCAATTGGCGGCGATATCGCTGAGGGTGATCGGGCGGCGGCGCGGGGCGGTCGGCATGAATTTGGATCGATCCAGATTTTCGCGAGTGTGCCTGCGCGACCGTATCGGTACATTCTGCGCTGCAGCAAGCCAAAGGGCGGAAACCCGTGCTAGGGTCGAATTTAGACCGATCCAAGTCGCCGTTCAGGACTCGCCATGCCGCTGCTCGCCCGGACCGCTCTAGGCCTGCTCTGTATCGCCGCCACCGTGTTGCCGGTCGCGCGCGCCGACGAGGCCGGCGCGCTGGCCTATGCAGCGGTCGATCCGTTCATCGGCACCGGCGGCGACGGTCATACGTTTCCCGGCGCGGTCGTGCCGTTCGGCATGGTGCAGCTGAGTCCGGACACGCAGATCCGCGAGCGCAAGCAGGCCTACGGCTGGGCCGCGGGCTATCGCTACGACGACGACAGCATCGTCGGTTTCTCGCACACGCATTTTTCCGGCACCGGTCATTCCGATCTGGGCGACGTGCTGGTGATGCCGATTTCCGGCGCGGTGAAGCTCGAGCCCGGCGACAGCGGCCAGCCCGGCAGCGGCTATCGCTCGCGCTTTTCCCACGCCGACGAACAGGCGCGGCCGGGTTACTACGCCGTGGGTCTGAGCGATTACGGCATCCGCGCCGAACTCACCGCCGGCGAGCGCATCGGCGTGCACCGCTATCGCTTTCCCAAGGACAAGCCGGCGCACGTGCTGATCGACCTGCGCACGAGCATGTACGACTACCCGGGCAAGGTGCTGTGGTCGCGCCTGCGTCTGCGCGCCGACGGCACGCTGACCGGCATGCGCGAAACCCGCGGCTGGGCGCCCGGGCGGCAGCTGTATTTCGCATTGCGCGTATCGGCGCCGATCGCAGGGCATCAGTTGCACAACACAGAAAAAGATATTTATTACAAAGGTTTCGCGCCGCCGGCCGCCGAGAGACCGGAACAGCGCGCCAACATCGAAGGCCGTGCCCTGGTCGGCGTGCTGGATCTGCCAGCCGGCACCGAACAGGCCGTCGTCAAGGTCGCTCTGTCACCGGTCAGCGAAGAGGGCGCGATCGCCAACCTGGACGCGGAAATGCCCGGCTGGGATTTCGACGCCGTCGCGGCCAAGGCCAGGGATGCATGGAGCCGCGCGCTCGGCGTCTTCCGCATCGAGGCCGACGAGCCGCAGCGCAAGGCGTTCTTCACCGCGGTCTACCACACCCTGCAGGCGCCGAGTCTGTTCATGGACAGCGACGGCCGCTACCGCGGCCCGGACAACGCCGTGCACCAGGCCGACGGCTGGAGAAATCTGTCCACGTTTTCACTCTGGGATACGTACCGGGCGCAGCACCCGCTGCTGACTCTGATCCAGCCCGAGCAATACACCAACGACGTGGTGCAGTCGCTGCTGGCGGCGCGGCGTCACAGTGCGCACGGCATACTGCCGGTCTGGGCGTTCCACGGCCTGGAAACCTGGTGCATGATCGGCTATCACGCCGTACCGGTGATCGCCGATGCCTACATGAAGGGCATCCGCGGCTACGACGAGGACGAAGCCCTGCAGGCCATGGTCGCCAGCGCGGACTACGGTCCCTACGGCGGCATCGCTCAGTATCGGAAGCTGGGCTACGTGCCGATCGACCAGGTCGGCGAAGCGGCATCGAAGACTCTGGAATATGCATTCGACGACTGGACCGTCGCCCGCGTCGCCGCAGCCATGGGGCGCAAGGACGTCGCCGCGACGTTCGCGCAGCGCGCCGGCAACTGGCGCCACGCCTTCGACAGGAAAACCGGTTTCATGCGCGCGCGCAACAGCGACGGCGGCTTCCGCGAACCGTTCGATCCCAGCGCCAGCGGCTACGGCACCGACTACACCGAAGGCAATGCCTGGCAATACTCCTGGTACGTGCCGCAGGACGTGGCCGGCCTGATCCGGTCCCATGGCGGCGACGAGCAGTTCGTCCGGCGCATCGACCAGGTATTCGATGCCAAGGTCGATCCCAAACTGTTCGAGCACATGGAAGACATCACCGGCCTGATCGGCTGGTACGCCCACGGCAACGAACCCAGCCACCACGTCGCCTA
>CAMLSI010000230.1 GCA_946482585.1 uncultured Lysobacteraceae bacterium | reverse complement strand
GCGGCATAGCTGAGGTAATACGTGGCCTCGTCGAAGAACGCCGATTGCGCGCGCGCGTCGTAACCGAAGTCGGCGGCCGTGCGCAGCGCGATGACCGAATAGCCGAGCGGATACGGCCCGTACTGCGTGCCTTCGCCGGGAACGCCGCCGCGGCCGAAACCCTGCGACCAGGGCACGAAATATTCCGCATAGCGCGTTTCCAGCGCGTGATCGATGTACTGCTGCGCCTGTGCGCTCTCGCCGGACGCCGCGATGCCCCACAGCAGGCTGTTGCGCAGATAGCCCCAGTAATAGTTGTTGATCGGACGCTGCTGCCAGCCGTAGGGCCCGACGTTGAGCGCCGTCGTATACCTGTTCCAGCGCGTGATCAGCGTGCTCTTCTGCGCCGGGGTCAGCTGCGCGTTGCACCAGTCGTACACGAGGATGGCGTCCTCGCCGGACCAGCGGGCGCGGTCGCAGTAGCGGCCCTCGCTCGCGAGATCGCAGGACCCCGGGTCGGCCTGGCCGTCGCCGTCTTCGTCGGCATTCTCGTAGTTGAAGCGCATCAGCCAGTCGATTGCCTGCGTGCAGTCGGCGGCGTTGCCGGTCATGAGGAAGCGCAGCGCCCGGTTGCGCGCCTGCGCCGACGGCGGATAGGAAGGAATGCTGATCGGATGGTTCGCATGGTAGGTCCGTGCCTGCTGCAGGCGCGCGGCGTCGCCGTACCACAGGCGCGGATGCGTCGGCGGAATCGACAAGGCGACACTCGCCTGCGCACACGCACTGCCGCACAGCACGGCGAACGCGCTCGTCTTGATCGTTGCTTCGAAAACACTCATCGGCGGCTCCTGCTTCGGATGCGCCCAGTGTTGCGCACGCTCGCGGGCGGGACGCCCTGTCGTCCGGCGTAGCGCCGACCTCCTCGTTGGAGGCAGATGCCGGCGCGTCCGCGCCGTGCCACCACTGTCGAATTGCAGGTCGCGGCCTGCCTCCAACGGGCCTGCCGCCGATCCGTGCGTGCTGGAACAGTGCGCATGCCGCTGCCCCGCCGGGTAGCGACCGCAGGGAAATCGGGCAGCGAGCGATTCCGGCTCCGCCACAGGGCAGCCGTCGCTCGTCGATCCCGGGTCCCTGCGCACGTGACGCAAGCGCGCCGCGACGCGGCGCTGGATCTGCAGGGCGATCCCGCGCACGCCGCGGCGTGCGCTCCATCCCATCGAACAGGAATCAGGACAGATGAAAAAACGCGTTCCCGCAAGAATAGCCGCGCTGGTGCTCGCCCTCGGTTGCGGCCTCGGCCACTCGGGCCCGGGCCGCGCGACGCAATACGACGTGCAGTTCGTCGGCTGCATCGATTCCGGCGTCTGCTACATCGGTATCAACCCGCCGCTCGTCGGGGCCATGCCGGCCGGCTGCACCCGGCGCGACCAGGTGCGCTTCAAGCTCGGCACGGTCGGCGGCGAGGCCCTATACAAGCTCGCGCTGTCGGCATTCCTGTCGGGACTCAAGCTCGACGTGACTCATCACTTGTCCACGAACACCTGCATCGACGAGTTCGCCGCCGTCTGGTATCTGGGACCGACGAAATGAGGACGCCACACATCGGCGCCGCCATGCGCCCGTGCCTGCCGGTGCTGTTCTCGCTCACGAGTCTGGTCGTCGCGCTGCCCGCCTGGGGCGGCAGCGGACAAATGGAGTGCTACATCCGCAGCGAGGACAACGACAACGACGGCTATGCGAAATCCGACGCCGTCGGCTACTGGCAGGATCGCGACGACGGCCTGCATTGCCCTTATCCGGGCTGGGTGGACAAAACGGGCGACTGCGACGACGACAATCCGTTCGTCCACCCGCGCACCGACGAGATCGGCAGCAACAGCATCGACGACGATTGCAGCGGCACGGCCGACGAGCCCGTCGCCTATTTCGCCGGCGCGTCCGGCTTCGACCGCACACTCACGTCGTTCGGCATGGTCGTGCGCATGAACGACGCGCTGCTCGAGAACTGGGCGTCGCGCAACATGACGGTTCGCGTCGAAGTGGAATTCGCTCCACTCAATTTCAGCAACTTCGTCAAGCGCCGGTTCCTGCCCTACGCCCCCGACGCTTCGCCGGACCTGGCGCACGTCGTCGTCACGGATCTCTGGAACGACACGGTGTATCAGGCGAAAGCGCGCTTCGTCTCCTGCGTGCAGTTCGCCGTCACGGGCGGCTGCCGCATGACGCCCTGGTCCAACGTGTTCTACGGTGCGACCGGCGGCGACGACTGGGACGGCGAACGCCGGGCCAATGTCGTTTCCGCCGCGTTGTCGCAGTTCAACGATTCGAACTATCAGCTGGTGGGTTACGGTGCCGGCGACGGCAAGCGCTACGGCGCGTCCTACGGCGAGCAGTGGTGTTCGGAGTTCTATTCGTGGGTGCTCGATCCTTACATCAAGCCCTGGGCCGTCGGTTTCCGGCCGGCCACGGTCAGCGCGCTGGTGCTGAACTTCATAAAAATGGGCCAGCTATTCGACAGCTCGGCAGTACCCGGCCTCGGACGCCGCGGCGACTATCTCGCGATGGACACTGACGGCGACGGCGAAGCCAACCATAGCGGCATGTTGCTGGCCTGGGACAACGATCGGAATCTCGCCTGGACGGTCGAAGGCAACAGTGGCAACGAAGTGCGGGTCAATCAGCGGCAGCTCGATGAAATCATGCACCTCGGCCGTTTGAAGTAAGACGTTTCTGCCTGTCGGCTGCACGCCGGGACTCGGGCGTGCAGCCTGGAACCCTCTCCGATGACAGCTGCCGCCGCCGTCGTCGCCTCGCGATACTGCCGCCGCGCGATGCGATCGACAGGACCGGATGCGCCTGCCTTACCCCCCGAGCATGCCGCCCTGTCGATCGCGCCGCACCCGATCCGCTGACGAGGGACTTTCCGTGCGGCGCATTCTGCTCAGCGTTCTGACCGTTGCATCCGGGCAGGCCCTCGCGGCCGACTATTTCGTCGGCCCGACCCGGAACTACACCCATCTGCAAGCCTTGCTCGACGCGCGCGACCTCGCGCCCGGCGACGTCGTGCACGTCGACGGCGACCACGTCTATCCGGTCGGCACCGGCATCGTCGTGCGCGACGACGACGGCGGCAGCGCCGCGGCGCCGGTCACGATCCGCGGCGAGCGCATCGGTGGCCGGCGCCCCGTGCTGCGGGGCGGCGCCAACACGATCAAGTTCCAGTCCGCCGACCACGTCGTGTTCGAAGGCTTCGAGATCACGGGCGGCAGCGCGCGCTGCGTCTTCCACGATGCGCACGAGCTCACGATCCGCGACGTGCTCGTGCACGACTGCCCGAACCACGGCATTCACACTGCCGACCTGGCCGGTTCGCTCACGATCGAATATTCGGAGCTGCACCACATCGGCGGCGCGGGCAACGACCAGAAGCACACCATCTACGCGCAGACCGGCGAAATCGAACACCCCGGCGCCGTGTTCCGGCTGCGTCACAGCTACCTGCACGACGGCGCGAGCGGCAATCTGGTCAAGTCGCGGGCACAGCGCACGGAACTGCACTACAACTGGATCGAAGGTGCGCACGTCCAGGAAGTGGAGATGCTGAGCCCCGATCCGGACTACCAGGAAGATCCGGCCTGGTCCGATGCGACGGCGCGCGAAGACGGCGAAATGGTCGGCAACGTCGTCGTACACGGCGGCGGCACGTCGAGCTATTCGGTGCGGCTCGGCGGCGACGGCACCGGCGCCGGCAGCGCGGGCTACTACCGTCTGGCCGGCAACACGTTCGTCTACACGACATCGGGAACGGTGCTGCGGCTGTTCGCGCAGCTGCAGTCGGTCGACGCGCACAACAACGTGTTCACGCGCGTCGGCGGCGGCACGTTGCAGATCTTTCGCGACGTCGAAGCGGAGTGGGTCGACGGACTCGGCGCGCCGGCCTCGCGCCAGCTCAGCGGCTCGAACAACTACGTCGATGCAGCCGCCACGGCCGTTCCGGCCGCGTGGACGGGAACACGTAGCGCCGCGGCGCCGGGTTTCGTCGACGCCGCAAGCGGCAACTATGCGCCGGGGGCAGCGAGCGTGCTGCTGGACCACGCCTCCGCCGCACCGTCACCGCCCGGGTTCCCGTTTCCGCAACCGCTCGCAGTCGCGCAGTTCCAGCCGCAGCGCGGCGCCGTCGCGCCGGGTCAGGCGCCGTTGCGGCCGGCGGGCGGCGTGCCGGACATCGGCGCCTTCGAGCGTCCGGACGAGCGCATCTTCGCCGATGGTTACGAAGGTGCGCCGGCGCGCCGCCCGCTTCGGTGAGTACCGGGAGTCCTCGCACACGATTACCATGGAGACGTTTGCGAGCAGCACGCCATGCAACGACATCGTCCCCGCGGACCATCGCCAGCGACCGCACGTGCCCGCCGATGCGGTCTCGCGCTGCTGATCGCGTGTCTGCTCCCGTGCGCCGCCGTGGCGGCGCATCCGGGACATCTGCTGTTCCGGAGCTACGGACCGTCGCAGGGCTTGCCGGAAATTGGCATTTTCCACTTGTTGCAGGATCGCGCCGGTTTCGTCTGGGCCGCGACCGAGGACGGCCTCTACCGCTACGACAGCCATCGCTTCGAGGTATTCGGTCTGCTCGACGGGCTGCCGTCCGTCGCCATCACGGCCATCCATGAAGATCCGGCAGGAACGTTATGGGTCGGCACCCGCGCCGGCCTGGCTCGCTGGAACGGCCGCAGCTTCGATACCGTAGCGAGCACCGACGGCGCTGATCTCGAAATCTCCGCGATCGCCGGCGACGCGGCGGGGCTGTGGGTCGCGACCGCCCAGGGGCTCTACCGCTACGTGCGCAACGGCGGACTCGAAGCCGTGCCGGACTGGCCCGGCGGCGCGGCTACGGCGTTGAGTCTGGAGCCGGGCGGCGACCGGCTCTGGGTCGCGCGCTGGAACGATGGCGCGAGCCTGCTGCGGCGCGAGGGCACGACCTGGCGGTCGGCCGCGCTGCCTGCCGACCGCGGCAACGAGCGCATCGGCGGCCTGCTCACCGACGGCGCGGGGCGCGTATGGGCGCGGCAGGCGACGGCCCTGCTCATGGCCGCGCGGGGCGATGGGCATTTTGCTGCCGCGCAACTGCCGCCGGCGCTGCAGCCGAAACTGCGCGCCGGCGTCAGCCATCTCGTCGCCGGGCGGCAGCGCGAGCCCTGGGTGCCGGTCGACAGCGGCGTCCTTCATTACATAAATGAACAATGGGAATTCGTCGACACCGGATCGAGTCTGCGCATCCCGTGGGCGCGAGCCGTGCTGGAGGACCGCGAAGGCTCGCTGTGGGTCGGTTCCGTCGGCCTGCACCGGCTGCGCCGCGGCGGCCTGTTTCGTGCCTACACGACGGCGGAGGGCCTGAGCGACAACGTGGTCTGGTGCGTGTTGCGCGACGGCGCGCAGCGCCTGTGGATAGGCGGGGCCGGCCTCGGCGAGCTCACCGACGACGGAATACGCGTCGTGCCCGGCACCGAAGGTCACTACATCCGCTCGGTCGTCGAAGGTGCCGGCGGCACGCTGTATGCGGCCGGCGCGCCGGGCGACGTCGTGTTCGCGTACGACCCGCGCCGGCGCGCCCTTACGCGCTGGCCGCTGGCGCCGTTCGCCGCCAATCGCATCCTGCGCCTGCTGCGCGAATCCGATGGCCGCTTGTGGGCGGCGACCGACGAGGCGGGCCTGCTGCAGGCGCACGAGGGAGGCGCCCTGCAGTTTCTTGCCGTCGCATTGCCCGAGGGCGACGCGCACGAATTCGTCGGCGACATCGCGCTCGACGGCGCGGGGCGCCTGTGGGCGGCTGGACGCAGCGGCCTCGTCGTGCGTGACGGCGATCGTTGGCGGCGCTATACGCACCGCGACGGCTTGCGCCGCGACTTCGTCGCCTATCTGCGCCCCACTCGCGACGGTCATGTGCTGGTCGGCTATTCCGACCCGCTCGGTGTCGCCCGCACGCGCTACGCCGACGGACGTCTCGCCGTGGAAGGCCACCTGCAGCTGCCGCCCACGGAAAGCGGCTCGCGCAGCCTGTTCCTGCTCGCCGAGGACGGACAGGGCCGCGTATGGATCGGCGGCGGACACGGCCTCGACGTCCTCGATCACGGCGGCACGTGGCGCCACTTCGGCCTCGCCGACGGCCTCGTCGGCGAAGACGTCAACAACATGGCCTTCCTGGCCGAGGCAGACGACGTCTGGATCGGGACGAGCGCCGGACTCGCCCGCTTCGATCTGCGGCGCGACAGGACCATGCCTCTGCCGCTCGCACCGGCGCCGACGTTCACGGCGCTGCAATTCGGCCGGCGCATGCCGCGACCGGACGACACGGCGCTCGAACTCGCGCCGGACGAGAACCGCTTCTACGCCCGCTACGCGGCGCTGACCTATGCCGACGAGGATCGCCGCAACTACCGTGCCCGGCTCGTCGGCGTGGACCCCGATTTCCAGGTCGGCGACGAGCGCGAGATGCGCTACCCCGGACTTGCACCCGGGCACTATCGCTTCGAAGTGGGCGCACGCATCGGCAGCGGACCGTGGAGTCCGACGACGGCCGTCGAGTTCGACATCCGGCCGGACTGGTGGCAATCGGGCTGGGCGCGCGCGGTCGCAGCGCTGTGCGGCCTCGCCGTGCTGCTGCTCGCATTGCGCTGGCGCATGGGCGCGCTGTACCGGCGCAATCGCGCATTGGAGGCCTGCGTAGCGACGCGCACCGAAGAACTGCGCCGAAGCAACGCGGCACTCGTCGGCGAAATCGAAGTGCGGCACGCGGCGGAATCGGCGCTGGCCGCATCCAATGCCGAGGAGCGCCGCCGCACCGAACGGCTCGCACTGATCACCCGCATCGCAGGACTGATCTCGTCCAACCTCGACCTCGACACGCTGCTGCAGCGTTCCGCCGACGCCGTGCACGAGGTGCTGGACTATCCTAATGTGGACATACCGATCCTGGATGCCGCCGCACCCGGCACGCTGATCGTGCGTGCGCGCGGCGGCTGGCACAAGCAGGCGATACGCAGCGTCGACCGCATTCCCGTCGCGACCGGCATCATGGGGGCGGCCGTGCGCGAGCGCCGGATCCAGTGCGTCAACGACACGGCGGCCGACGCGCGCTACCTGCGTCCGCCGAACACGCCCGGATCCAGGGCCGAACTCGCCATTCCGATCGTCATGACCGGCCACGTGTACGGCGTCCTGAACGTCGAGGCCGACCGGCCGTTCGACGAGCTCGACGTGGTGAGCCTGGGCATCGTCGCCGATTACCTCGCCGTCGCGATCGAGAACGCGCGCCTGTTCGAGCAGGCGCAGGACTCCGCCGTGAAAAACGAGCGCCGGCGCGTCGCCCACGACCTGCACGACAACGTCACGCAGATACTGTCGTCGATCAGCATGCAGGCGCAGACTCTCGCGCACTGCGCCGGCGACGGCGACTTCCGCCGCCGCGCCGATCGACTGGCCGAGCTCGCGCAGCTGGCTTCGGCCGAAATGCGCGAGATGTTGCAGCAGCTGCGCTCTGCCGGCGCGGCGCAGGCGCAGGCGACCGACGCCGCCATGCAGGCGCCGCGGCGCGAGCAGTCGCTGCCGCAGGCGCTGGAACGGCTCCTGCGCAGCATGGTTCCCGACACGCTCGTGCTCGAGTTCGATTTCGCCGGCTACGTACCGCAGCAGCCGGAGCAGGAGGAGGCGCTGCTGCGCGTCGTGCAGGAAGCGGTGTCGAACTGCGTGCGCCATGCCGGCGCGACGAAGCTGCGCATCGTCGGCGCGGTCACCGCCGATCGTGTCCGCGTCAGCGTCACCGACGACGGCCGCGGGTTCGCACGCCGCGCGAACCCGCACGGGCTCGGACAGGAAAGCATGCGCGCACGCATGGCAGCAATCGGCGGCACGCTGATTGCCGCGCCGGCGCAGCCGCGCGGCTCCGTCGTGCAGGCGCTCGCGCCGCGGCGCGACCGTTGAGCGGACTCGCTCGCCCACGCCGACGAGGCTTCGCCGCGCGCCACCCGACGCGACGAATTGTGTAAACCACTGCCGACTGCATTTCGCCGGTTTCGCTGCATCGCCGCACAATTGCGGCGCCGCATCAGTACCGGCCGGTATGTGAACTTGCGTTGCGGACCTGCGGCACTGCTGCAGAATCGGCGCATCGCAGCGGGCGACATCGAAGGAGGCGGAAATGACGGTCCAAGCATTGCTCGTCTGGCTGGTCGTGGGCGCCGTCGCGGGGCTGGGGCTCGGC
>CAMLSI010000229.1 GCA_946482585.1 uncultured Lysobacteraceae bacterium | reverse complement strand
CTGGGCCGCCATGCTGATCGGTGCCGCCTGGACCGTGCTGTCGGCGACGCGCGGCAAGGGCGGCCTCAGTGCGCGCGTGCTCGCCGGCATCTTCGCGCTGATCGCCGCCTTCATGCTGCTGCGCGGCCTGTATTTCCTCGTGCTGCCGCAGACGCCCGGCACCATCGTCGACCCGCGCAACTGGATGAATGCGCTTACGCCGATGCTCGCCTCGATATTGCCCGTGATCGGCACGACGGGGTTCCTGCTGCTGTGCTCGGACCGCATCCGGCGACAATGGGAAATCGCCGCGTCGACCGACGATCTGACCGGCCTCGCGAATCGCCGCACGCTGGCCGCCGCCGGCGCGCAACGGCTCGCGCACGCGCGGTCGGAGGGCGGCTTCCTCGCGCTCGCGATCGTCGACATCGATCACTTCAAATCCATCAACGACCGCTTCGGCCACGATACGGGCGACCTCGCGCTGCGGCATGTCGCATCGCGGCTGCGGGTGATCTGCGGCCATCGTCATCTGCTGGCGCGCCAGGGCGGCGAGGAGTTCGTCGTCGTGCTCGACGTCGCCGATGCGGAGGAGGCGAGGAGCGTCGCCGAGCGCGTGCGCGAATCGGTACGCGCGCATCCGTTCCGCCACGGCGATGCGGCACTGACCATCACGGTATCGATAGGTCTTGCGATGCTGACCGCGCACGACACGCAGCTCGACGACCTGCTGCGTCGCGCCGATATCGCGCTCTACGAGGCCAAGCGCGGCGGACGGGACAGGGTTGTCTGATCGGAATCGGGAACTGGAAGTCGCGCGCGCAGGGGCCGACGGCCGCCGCGCATTCGGCTCGCGTGCGATTTCATGCGGCTGAGAGAACGAGGCCGGTCATGGCAGTTCGGGGATCAGGAGGACCGCTGCCCCATGCCCGTCACAGCGTTCTTGAGCTACAGCCGCGTGGACGAAGACTTCGTACGCCGTCTCGCTCGCGATCTCGTCGACCAGGGCATCGAAGCATGGATCGACCGGGAAGAAATTCTTGTCGGCGACACGTTCTGGAGGCGCATCGAAGAGCGCATATCGAGTGCGGACTACTTCATCGTCGTGTTGTCGCCGGATGCGGTCGGGTCGTCGTGGGTCGCGCGCGAGATCGATGCCGCGTTCCGCAAGGGATCGCGGCGCGATCGAGGCGGAATTCTCCCGGTCCTGCGCCGTCCCTGTGTGCTGCCTGAAGCTTTCGCCGAGCGGCACTTCGCCGATTTCACGGATGACGCCGGCTACCTCGGCGCGTTGCGCGAGCTAGTGACGAGCATGCGCGTGGTTTTCAACCGTACGCTCTTCGAGAAGGCCGATCGGAAGACCCATTTGGGCAGCGCCATCGACAAGGCGTCCTACGCGGGGTTTCCGCTGTTGTCCAGGCCGTTCCATCGGCCGTTCCAATACATCGGATCCCCCGTCGCCGATGCGGTCGCGGAAACGGGCGGCGCGATCAATGGCGGCGGCAACGTCATCGTCGAATCGCCAGACTGCCGCATGGTGCTCTGGGCGGAAGGAAGCATGGTCACCAGCGTGGATGCGGAACTGCGTGAATCGGCCCGGCGTGTGCCGCCCGGAGCGTTCGATCCGGAGCCCGTGCTCGGCGCATTCAGCATCAACCCGGCCGAACTGGAGCACGTTCGGAGTCAATCGCACTGTCACAGCTACTACGATCATTGCCGTCGCCTGAAGATCTACATCATGCGGGACGAGCCGACGGGGCCGTTGATCGCGGGTTTCAGCAAGAAATACTACGGGCAGTAGCCGGAACGCGGCGGTGGGGATCGGTAACCGGCCTCGCTCCGACGAGTCCCGGTTCCCTCTACACCAGATACGGCTTCAGCACGTCCTCGAGCCAGCGCATGAACGCCTGCACGCGCTTGGGCAGGTGACGGCGGTTGGCATAGATCAGCGATACCGGCATCGGCGCGGCGCGGAAATCGGCCAGCACTTCGACGAGGTCGCCGCGCGCGAGGGCTGCGCGCAGGCCGCCGTCGGGCGCCTGGATCAATCCCAGGCCCGCGAGGCACGCCGCGGCGTAGGCCTCGGAGTTGTTGACGACGACGGTGCAGGGCAGCGGAACGGTCTGCAGCCTGCCGTCGCCGTCGGTGTACTCGAACTCCTCGGGTTTCGCGCCGAGCACGGTCGCGTAGCCGACGAGCCGGTGTCCGGCGAGATCGGCGGGCGTGCGCGGCGTGCCGTATGCGGCGAGATAGGACGGACTCGCGAGCGTGAGTACGCGCAGATGACCCAGCGGCCGCGCGACCAGGCTCGAATCGGCGAGTGTGCCGACGCGGACGACGCAGTCGAATCCTTCGCGCACGAGATCGACGCGGCGATCGGTGCTGCCGAGTTCGACGCCGAGGCCCGGATGCGCGGCGAGGAATTCCGGCAGCCGCGGCATGACGAAATGCCGCGCGACGCCGATCGGCATGTCGACGCGCAGGCGGCCGGTGAAGGCGGCCTCGCCGAGCTGGAACATGCTCTCGAGTTCGTCGACATCGGCGAGCAGATCCTGCGCGCGCTCGTAGTAGGCCCGGCCGTCCTGGGTCAGTTGCACGCGGCGCGTGGTCCGGTGCAGCAGCCGCGTGCCGAGGTGGGCCTCGAGCTGCCGCACCGCGCCGGAGACGCTGGCCTTGGGCAGTCCGAGGCGATCGGCGGCCTGGGTGAAGCTGGCGAGCTCGGCCACGCGCAGGAAGGTCCGGGTCGCTTCGAGCAGATCCATGGCGGCTCATCGTTCGGATATTCCGAACAGTCTAACTGGCCAATCCGGATTTATCGCCACAGTCGTCTCAATGAGACTGTCGCCACGGCGCCGACCGGCGCCTCAGCCAGGAGAATTCCCATGACCCGCAAGATCGCGCTCATCACCGGCGGCAGCCGCGGCCTCGGCCGCAACGCCGCGCGCCACCTCGCCGCGGCCGGCATCGACGTGGTGCTGACCTACCGCAACCGTCGCGACGAGGCCGACGCCGCCGTCGCCGAGATCGAGGCCGCCGGCGCACGTGCGGTCGCGCTGCCGCTGGACGTGGGCGACAGCGGCAGTTTCGCCGCGTTCGCCGCGACGCTGCGCGCCGAGCTGCTGCGCGTCTGGCAGCGCGACGGCTTCGATTTCCTCGTCAACAATGCCGGCGTCGGCGTGCACCAGACTTTCGCCGACACGACCGAGGCGCAGTTCGACGAACTCGTGAACGTGCACTTCAAGGGTGTGTTCTTCCTGACGCAGACCTTGCTGCCGCTGATCGCCGACGGCGGCCGCATCCTCAACGTGTCCAGCGGCCTCGCGCGGTTCGCGCTGCCGGGCTTCGCCGCCTATGCGGCGATGAAGGGAGCGATCGAAGTGCTGACGCGCTATCTCGCGAAGGAACTCGGCTCGCGCGGCATCGCGGCCAACACGATCGCGCCCGGCGCGATCGAGACCGACTTCGGCGGCGGCACGGTACGCGACAATCCCGAACTCAACCGGTTCATCGCGGCGCAGACCGCGCTCGGCCGCGTCGGCCTGCCCGACGACATCGGCGGCGCGATCGCGGCGCTGCTGTCGCCGGGGGCGGGCTGGATCAACGCGCAACGCATCGAAGCGTCGGGCGGCATGTTCCTCTGAGTGACGGCCGGCGCGCGTCAGCGCGCGCCGAGATGCTTGTAGAAATAGGTGGTCGCGCAGTACGCGCCGTCGGGCATCAGCGCGTACTGCGGGATTTCGCCGACGCGCTGCCAGCCGCAGTCGCTGTAGAGATGATCGGCGGCGCTGCCGGTGACGGTGTCCAGCACCAGCACGTGCCTGCCGCAGTCGCGCGCGGCCGTGTCGATCGCGGCCAGCAGTTGCCGCGCGATGCCGCGGCGGCGCGCACGACGGTGCACCAGCATCTTCGATACGTCGGCGCGGTGCGGCTGATTGTCCGGCTGCGCGACGACGAGTTGCGCGCTGCCGACGATGCCGGTTTCGTCTTCGGCGACGATCAGCAGGCGGTCGCCCCGTGCCACGGCCGCTGCGATGCCGTTCCAGAACTCGCGGGCCCGCTCGCGGCTCAGCGGTGCGAGGAAACCGACCGAGGCGCCGCCGGCCACGCAGTCGAGCAGCAGATCGCTCAAGGCATCGACGGCGCGCAGGGCATCGTCGCCGTCGAGGCGGCGCAGGTGTATCGCAGGGGTCATGGAGTACCTCGTCGATGGCTGGGTCGGATTTCCGATTGTGGCGCGGCGTCGCGAGCCGCGCGCGGCTCGCCCGCACGCGTTCGCGGGCCGGGTCGCATCGGACATTTCCGGCCCCGCGTCGCGCGCGTGGCCAGTTCCGTCCGACGGCTACGGGGCAGAGGGCAGCGCCGCCGCCCTGCGGATCAGATAGTCGCGCTCGGCCGTGCTCGTGGTGCGTCCCGCCGCATCGCGATAGTGCGCGACGGCTTCGTCGGCGCGTCCGGCCATCTCGAGCAGGTGCGCGCGCACCGCGGCGAGCCGATGGTGCCGCGCGATGCGCGGGTCCGCGTCCAGTGCCTGCAGGTCGATCAGCGCGGCCTCGGGGCCGCGCACCATCGCCGTCGCGATCGCGCGATTGAGCGCGACCATCGGGTTGTCGCTCATGCGCGCGAGCAGGCCGTACAGCGCGAGGATCTGCGGCCAGTCTGTGTCTTCGGCGCGTGCGGCTTCGTCATGCACCGCGGCGATCGCGGCCTGCAGCTGATACGGGCCGACCTCGCCGCGCGCGAGCGTGCGCGAGATCAGCGCAACGCCTTCGGCGATCGCGTCGCGATCCCAGAGGCCGCGGTCCTGCGCCTGCAACGCAATCAGCTCGCCCGCGGCGCCGCAGCGCGCCGCGCGGCGCGCGTCGGTCAGGCGCATCAGTGCGAGCAGGCCCGCGGTTTCCGCGTGATCGGGCAGGCGCTGGCGGATCAGCCGCAGCAGGCGTATCGCCTCGGCGGCGAGATCGTTGCGCTGCAGTGCGGGACCGCCGCTCGCATAGCCTTCGTTGAACATCAGATAGAGCACGTGCAGCACCGACGCGAGCCGCTGCTCGCGTTCGTGCGCGGTCGGCAGCTGGAAGGCGATGCCCGACTGCCGGATCGTGCGCTTCGCGCGGCTGATGCGCTGCGCCATCGTCGCTTCCGGTACCAGGAATGCTTGCGCGATCTCGGCCGTGGCCAGGCCGCCGACCGCGCGCAACGTCAAGGCGATCGCACTGGGCGGGGTGAGCGCCGGATGGCAGCACAGATAGAGCAAGGTCAGTGTGTCGTCGTGATCGCCCTCGTCGGTGTACTCGGTGGCCGCGACGACGAAGGCATCGTCGGCCGCATCGGTCGCGAGCGTGGTTTCGCGTTCGCGACGTGCGAGTTCGCTGCGCAGCTGGTCGGCGATGCGGCGCAGTGCGACATGGATCAGCCAGGCGCGCGGATGATCCGGCACGCCCTGCTGCGGCCATTGCCGCGCCGCGGCGAGCAGTGCGTCCTGCACCGCATCCTCCGCGGCTGCGAAATCGCCGCAGCGGCGCGTGACGATCGCGAGCACCTGCGGCACGAGATCGCGCAGCAGGCGTTCGCCCTGCGTGTCGAGCCGACTCATGCGTCCTGGCAGGGGCCGTGGCTCATGATCCGGCGTACCTGCACGGGCAGGTTCAGCGGCGTGCCGCCCGGGCCCGGGCCGTGCGACCAGCGCGCGGCAATTTCGTGTGCGCGCGACGCCTCGTCGACATCCACGATCAGGTAGCCGGCCATGAACTCCTTGGATTCGGCGAACGGTCCGTCAGTGACCGCCGGCGAGCCGTCGTCGCGCGCTCGCACCTCGACCGCGTCCTCCGGGCCGGTGAGTCCGTTGACCTCGACGAGTTCGCCGGCCTGTTCGAGATCGGCACGCAGGCGCGCGAGGTAGTCCATGTGCCGCGCAATGTCCTGCGGCGGCCAGGTCTCGATGCGGTCGACGCGCCAGCTCGACAGCGGGAAGTTCATCAGCAGCAGATATTTCATCGACGGCATCTCCGGTTCGGGGAAGGCCCGCAGCGGGCTTCCGTGCAATGAGTCGGCGCACGGCGCCGATTCTCGACACGGCCGGAAATTTTTTTCGCGCGCCGCGACGCCGGCGCCCGGGTTCCGGCAGCGCAAGAAAGCATGAGGGGATTTGCGACGTTTCGTCGTCTATGTGCCTTGTGCCCGGCAGAGAAGACTGGGCCGGTACGGTAAGGGCGGATGATCGTGTTGCAGAAGTTGCGCGCCGGGAGTCGCGCCGCCCTGCAGATCTTCCGTTCCGGCCGCCGCACCGGCTCAGTCCTCTCTGACCGCGGCGCACCGGTCGAGGTCACGGCTTGCGTGCAGGCCGGGACGAGCGCGTTGCTTTGGGGTCCACATGACTCCATCGGTTGCGCGGCTGCGCCAACCTGGCGTTGCGTATCCGACCTTCAGTCTGCTCGCGCCGCGCGTTGGCGAGGCGTTCGCGTTCGAGGCGACGGCAGGGCCGGCAGCGCTTCGCCGTGCTCCACACGCTGCCGCCGGCAACCTCGTACCACCACTTCTGCCGGCGCGCGCTCCAGATGCCGGGCGCACCGCAGTCCTTGCACGTGAACGCTATCGGCAGGTAGCGCCGGCGTATCACGAAATCCGGCGTGTCGTAGCTGCCGTCGCGTGCCAGGCGAGTCCGGTCGACCGGCAGTGTCCTGCGCAGCGACCACGCGAACAGCAGACGGCGGCGACGCGTTGCGTCGTTGTGACAGAAGCGGTGTCTCGCAATGCGTCGCAGCAAGCGGTGCATGGTGTCGGGTACGCCGGAAGTTCCCGCGCACGTTACGCGCGGGGCAGCATTTGCTGCAACCCGTCGACCTGAGCGCGCTTCTGGCCGTTCACTCCGCGCAACCGCTCCACCAGCACGGATTCGCGCCGATGAAATTCGTGAGCGCCTGCTGCTTCGGCGTGTCCTGCTGGTCGAGGTATTCGACGGCGCCCCAGCTGCCGAACTTGCCGTAGCCGCTCGACGCGGTGAAATGCAGGAACAGTTCGCCGCCGGCGGTTTTCCAGAAGTTCAGATGCTGCGTGTACGCGGTGCCCATGCGCGCATCGCGGTTGACGGTGTTGAACAGCGTCGCGATCGCGACGTTGTTCTCGACGCCGAGCACGCCGGCGAGATGCTGGCCGCCCTCGTAGGTGGCGAGGTGCAGCGAGCGTGCGTTCGCCGCCGCGCGATGCGAGGTGATCCACGACTGCACCTCGGCGAGGCTGCCGCCGGACGGCCCGCCGGTGACCTGGCCGCCGCTGTTGATCTCGGCGAACAAGGTCGTCGCGTTCCAGGTCTGCACCGTCGCCTCGTGCGCCGGCGCGCCGAGATAGCCGCCGAAATACGGCGCTATCGCCACCGTCGTGATGCCGTGCGCGTGACACGGACGGCCCGCGATCCAGAGCGGACAATCGGCGGCCTGCGTCTGCGTGTAGGCGTTCGCGGCCTGCGCGCCGAGCACGCAGGTGACGCGCGAAGCCTGCGTGCCGAAAGCGGCTTTCCACAGGTCGCACATCTGCGCCGTGCGCTGGCCATGCCAGTTCAGGCGCCGGTCGAATCCCGAACCCTGATTGCCGTAAGCGGCATCGCCCTGAGCTTCGACGTAGGCGCCTTGCTGGAACTGGCCGTTCCAGACTTCGTTCGAGTACTCGACGTAGATCTCGAGATCGGGCCGCAGCAGCCGTTTCACGGCGAGCGCGAACTGCGTCATGTAGTCGTCGTCCGCGCGATGCGGCATCGTGAACCACGGATTGGCGTCGACGCGGTTGGCGAGTTCGACCATGACTTCGAGCGGCATGTTGCCGTCGGTCCAGCGCGCGTCGGCGAGCTGCGGACGGTCCGCGAAGGTCTGCTGCATCGAGTTGTTGGTGCCCATCCAGTCCATGAAGCGCAGCACTTTGTTGCGGCGGATCAGCGACAGGAAGTCCGGATGGAACAGCTGCGAGGGACCGGTGCGTTCGTCATAGCCGGGCATCCACACGTGGATGCTGCGCGGATGATTGCCGGGCGTGATCGCATTGAAGCGCATCATCCAGCCGCCGTTCGCGGCATTCACGTCGAGCACGTCGCGGCCCGGTGAGGACAGCGCGACGTTCTTCGTCGCGGCGAAGTGGTAGCTGATGGTGCCCTGGCCCTCGTACGTCACCACATAGCGGCCGCTCGGGTAGTGCCCGGCGAAGTCGCCGAAGAAGAACAGCGTCGACACGGCGTCGTAGTTCGGCGCGGTGCAGCCCGGATGGCCGGTCTGCGGCGTC
>CAMLSI010000228.1 GCA_946482585.1 uncultured Lysobacteraceae bacterium | reverse complement strand
CGGGCGTGATCACGCCGGGCGAATGCAAGATCGGCATCATGCCGGGCCACATCCACAAGCCGGGCAAGGTCGGCATCGTGTCGCGCTCCGGCACGCTGACCTATGAAGCCGTGTTCCAGACCACGAATGCGGGTCTCGGCCAGTCGACCTGTATCGGTATCGGCGGCGACCCGATCAACGGCCTCAACTTCATCGATTGCATCCGGATGTTCCAGGACGATCCGCAGACCGAAGGCATCATCATGGTCGGCGAAATCGGCGGCAGCGCCGAAGAAGAGGCGGCCGAATTCATCGCGGAATACGTCACGAAGCCGGTCGTCGCATTCATCGCGGGCGCTTCGGCTCCGGCCGGCAAGCGCATGGGCCACGCCGGCGCGATCATCTCCGGCGGCAAGGGCACGGCGGCGGCGAAGTTCGCAGCGCTGGAAAAGGCCGGCGTCACGACCGTGAAATCGCCGGCGGACCTCGGCAAGGCGATCACCGCGCGTCTGGGCTGACCCTCCGCGTCGCAGAGTAGTTCGGAAGGCCGCGGAGCGATCCGCGGCCTTTTTGCGTTCCGGGGGGGCAACGGCGGACGTTCTCCCACGCGGTGCGGCCGGCGGCCTATCATTCGCGACTCGTCGGTCAGATCGGTTCGTCCATGTCCCTGCGTCTCGCTCTCGCCCAGTTCGATTTCCCGGTCGGCGCCGTGCTGCGCAACGAACAGCGCATCGTCGAGCTCATCATCGAGGCGCGCGACGTGCACGCCGCCGACCTCGTGCTGTTTCCCGAACTCGCGCTCTGCGGTTATCCGCCCGAGGATCTGCTGTATCGCCCGGGTTTTCTCGCCGAGTGCAACGCGGCCATCCAGCGCGTCGCGGCGCAGGTCCACGGCATCGTCGCCGTCGTCGGCTGGCCTGAATCGGCGGGCTCGGTCGTCTACAACGCCGCGAGCGTGCTGCGCGACGGCGCGATCGAGCGCACCTACCGCAAGCGCGAACTGCCGAACTACGCCGTGTTCGACGAGCGTCGCTATTTCGAGGTCGATCCCGATGGCGAGCCCTGCGTCGTCGACGTGAACGGCGTGAAGGTCGGTCTCGTGATCTGCGAAGACCTCTGGTTCTCCGAGCCCCTGGCCGCGAGCGTGCGCGACGGCGCCGAGCTCGTGCTCGTGCCGAACGCCTCGCCGTTCGAGCGCGACAAGCACGCGCAGCGCGACGCGCTGCTCGCGACGCGTGTCGCCGAATCGCGCGTCGCGCTGGCCTATCTCAACGTCGTCGGTGGCCAGGACGCGCTCGTGTTCGACGGCGCGTCGGTGCTGGCCGATGCCGACGGTCGCGTGCATGCGGCGGCCAGAGCCTTCGAGGATCACTGGCTCGTCGCCGACTACGACGCGGCGACGCGGTGCTTCGCGCCGCGCGACTGGCCGGTCGAAAGCGATGAAAGCCGCGATGCGCTGGCCTGGCGTGCGATCGTGCGCGGCACGCGCGACTACTGCCGTAAGAACGGCTTCGACAAGGTCTGGATCGGCCTCTCCGGCGGCATCGACTCGGCGCTGGTGCTCTGCGTCGCGGTCGACGCGCTCGGCGCCGGCAATGTGACCGGCGTGCGCATGCCGTCGCGCTATACCTCGGGCCTCAGCAACGATCTCGCCGACGAGCAGGCGCTCGCGCTCGGCGTGAAGGTGATCGAAGTGGCCATCGAGGCGCCGTTCCGCGGCTTCCTCGATGCACTCGCGCCGCAGTTCGCCGGGACCGAGGTCGATACGACGGAAGAGAATCTGCAGTCGCGCAGCCGCGGCAGCATCCTGATGGCGCTCGCGAACAAGTTCGGCGGCCTCGTGCTGACCACCGGCAACAAGAGCGAGTACGCGGTCGGCTACGCGACGATCTACGGCGACATGTGCGGCGGCTACGCGCCGATCAAGGATTTGTATAAAACCGAAGTGTTCGCATTGGCGCGCTGGCGCAATGCGATCGCGGGCGCGCCGGTGATTCCGTCCGCGGTGATCTCGCGTCCGCCGTCGGCGGAGTTGCGCGACAACCAGACCGATCAGGATTCGCTGCCGCCGTACGACGTGCTCGATGCGATCCTGCTGCGTCACGTCGATCAGGAACAGTCGCGCGACGAGATCGTGCGCGCCGGCTTCGACGCGGCAACGGTCGACCGCGTGCTGCGCCTCGTGCGCATCAGCGAATGGAAGCGCCACCAGTCCGCGCCGGGGCCCAAGGTGTCGCGGCGCGCGTTCGGGCGCGAGCGGCGCTACCCGATCACCTCAGGCTGGCGATGAGATCCGCTTAGCTGACCCCCCCGAAAACCGCCGTCCCGCCGATTCTTGGAGTCGGCGAGTCCGGCGCAGGCCCGGACTCGCCCGCACCGAGCAAGCGCACGCGCCCGATCGCGATCGGCAACATCCTGTGCCGAGCGGTTCCACGGTAACCAGAGCACAACGCGCTGATTCAAAAGGCGATTCTGCCTCTTGGGCGAGTCTGACTCGGGCCCGTCCGGGCGAGTTTTCCGTGCCGCAGCATGACAAAGCCGTTCGTGCGAGTTCAAGATGAAAACGTTTACATCGCTTCGAGGGCAGCACCCGATGTCGATCCGTGGCTCGACCGTAACGATCAAGGATGTCGCGCGCCGCGCCGGCGTGTCGGTCGCGTCGGTGTCGCGCGCGCTGAACGGGCACGACAGCGTCACGCCGGAAACGCGTGCGCGCATCGTCGACATCGCGCGCGAACTGCGCTACATGCCGCACGGCGCTGCGCGCAGTCTGATCACGCGGCGCACGCAGACCGTCGGCGCGCTGTTGCCCGACCTCTACGGCGAATTCTTCTCTGAACTGATCCGCGGCATGGACCTCGCCGCGCGGCGCAGTGGACTGCATCTCCTCGTGTCCAGTTCGCACGGTTCCGCCGACGAGGCCGCCGGCGCGTTGCGCGCCCTGCAGGGACGCGTCGACGGCTTGCTCGTGATGTCGCCGCACGCGGACGCGCGCCTGCTCGCCGACAACCTGCCGTCGGCCGTGCCGACGGTGCTCGTCAACACGCATATCGACGGCGAGTACGACGCACTCAGCGTCGACAATTTCGCGGGCGCCTACGCGATGGTCGGCCATCTCGTCGCACGCGGGTTCCGCCGCATCGCGCTCGTCGCCGGTCCCGAGCAGAACTTCGACGCAATCGAACGCCGGCGCGGCTACGAGCAGGCGCTGGCCGACCTGCTGCCCGGCGTCGATCCGTTCGTCGTCGACGGCGATTTCACCGAAGCGGCCGGGGACCGCGCGGCGCGTGCGATCACGGCATCGGGCCGTCGCATCGATGCGATTTTCGCGGCCAACGACGCGATGGCGGTCGGCTGCCTGTTCGCGCTCAATGCGCTCGGCGTGCGCGTGCCGCAGGACGTCGCGCTCGTCGGCTTCGACGACATTCCGATGGCGCGCTATACGACGCCTCCGCTGACCACGGTCCGCGTGCGCATCGCCGATCTCGGCGAGCGCGCCATGGCGCGCCTGATCGCGCGCATCGAACAACCCGATCACGCCGACACGCAGGCCGAAGTGCTGGCCTGCGAGCTCGTCGTGCGCCAGTCCTGCGCGTCGGACGGCACGGGATGAGACCGGCGCGCGAATCCGATCGTCGAAGCGTCACCATGGGGAGGCTGTAACAGTGGAAACGACAACAAAAAGCTATGCGGCACGCAACGCGCTCGCCGCGACGATAGGCCTGTTGCTGGCGCTCTGTGCCGGCGGCAATGCGCTCGCGCAGAACGTCAACGCGACGATACGCGGCAAAGTCGAGGGCGCCGCAGCCGGTACCGAGGTCGTCGCGCGCGACATCGCGACGGGCTACACCACGCGCGCGACGGTCGGCGCCGACGGCCGCTACGTGCTCAGCGGCGTGCGTCCCGGCAGCTACGAAGTCAGCGCGTCCTCGGGCGGCTCGCAGACTGTGCAGGTCCTGGTCGGCCAGCAGCTGACGCTCGATCTCGGCGCGAAGGACACGGTGGAACTCGAGCAGGTGCAGGTCGTCGCGACCGCGCCGATCGAGCTCAAGACTTCCGAGGTCGCGACCAACATCACGCAGGAGCAGATGCGTACCCTGCCGCAGAGCGATCGCAACTTTCTGGCGTTCGCGGCGCTCGCGCCCGGTGTCGTGGTCTCCAACGACCGCTACAGCAAGACCATTTCCGCGGCCGGACAACCGGCGAACCAGACCAATGTCTTCATCGATGGCGCGAACCTCAAGAACAACATCCTGCAGGGCGGCCTCGTCGGCCAGGATTCCAGCCGCGGCAATCCGTTCTCGCAGGAAGCGATCCAGGAATTCCGCGTCCTGACGCAGAACTACAAGGCCGAATACGAGCAGGCCGGCACGGCCATCATCACGGCGGTGACGAAGTCGGGCACGAACGAGTTCCACGGTACGGCCTACGGCTACTACCAGAACAAGGACATGGTCGAGAACGACTACTTCAGCGAGAAGCGCGGACTCCCGAAGCCCGACTATTCGCGCGAGCAATACGGCGCGACGCTCGGCGGACCGATCATTCCCGACGTGCTGCACTTCTTCGTGAGCTACGAGGCCAAGGAGGAAAACGGCAACCAGCCCATCTTCTTCCGCAACCCGACCGATCCGCGCTACACGGGCGAGCCCGATTTCACGCAGTACAACGGCAATTTCGACGTGCCGTTCGAGCAGAAGGTCGGTTTCGGCAAACTGACCTGGCGACCCAACGACAACAATTCGGTCGACTTCACGCTGTCGCGGCGCAAGGACACCGAAGTCATCGGCATCAGTACGACGACGGCCTACATCGCGCGCCAGGACCGCGACAACGAAGTCAACGACGCGCTGCTGAAATGGCAGTTCCGCGGCCGCAGTTTCGTGAACGATATGCTGATCAACCGCGGCGAATACACCTATTCGCCGCGCCCGGCGGTGACGACGGAAGTCTCGCGCGACTACGAAGGTACGGGCGTCGTCGGCGGCGCGGCGAGCCTGCAGGACAAGCATCAGGAACACTGGACGTTCCGCGACGACGTGACCTTCGACACGATCGACTGGCACGGCGACCATGTCGTCAAGATGGGCGTCAAGTATGCCAAGTACAAACTGGAACTGGTGGAAAACAATACGGCGAATCCGCGCTATTCGTACAACTTCCGCTATGCCACCGGATTCGAGATCCCGTACCGCGTCAACTATTCGCCGATCGGCAAGCGCGCGAACATCGACAACGCGCAGACCGGCCTGTTCATCCAGGACGACTGGGACGTCAACGAGCGCCTGCAGCTCAATCTCGGCCTGCGCTGGGACTACGAGTCGGACGCATACAACAACGACTACGTCACGCCGCAGAGCCAGTACGCTGTCGTCGACTTCCTCGGCCTGTCGCACGACTACATCAGCACGGGCAGCGAACGCGAAGGCTACAAGGGCGCGTTCCAGCCGCGGCTGGGCTTTTCCCTGGACGTCAGCAAGGACGCCGACCAGTCGACGATCCTGACCGGCGGCGCCGGCCGCTACTACGACCGCACGCCGCTCGACAATCCGATCCAGGAAGCGTTCCACTCGCAGTATCCGTACTACACGATCTACTTCTCGCGCGACGGTTCGCCGGTCGACGGCAATCCGGCCGTGGCCTGGGACCCGCGCTACCTGACCGTGGCCGGGCTGCAGGAACTCATCAGCGGCGGCAATGCGGGCAGCGGCGAAATCGATCTGCTCAACAACAAGACCAAGCCGCCCTACAGCGACGCGTTCTCGCTCGGCATCAAGCAGACACTCGGCGACTGGATCGCGACGCTGACCTACAGCCGCGTGCTCGGCTATCGGCAATTCACCTGGATCTGGGGCAATCGCCGGCCGAACGGCGATTTCATCAATCCGCTCCCGAACAACTACAGCCCGGTGCTGATCTCCTCGACGAAGAACTACTCGTCCAAGGGTCTGTTCCTGACCCTGGAGAAACCCTATACCGACGACTCCGGCTGGGGCTTCGGATTGAACTGGACCTTCCAGCTCGCGAAGAAGCAGGGCGGCGATGCGTATTCGCTCGACTATCCGACGCCGGCCGACTACCTCGCGAATCGTGTCGGCGCCAAGCACAACGTCGTGATCAACGGCACCGTGAAAATGCCGTGGGACATGCGTCTCACCGGGCTGATCACCCTGAATTCCGGCGACCCCTTCGACGTGGGCCGCAACGGCTATGCCTACAACGGCGGCATCCTGCTCGGTGGCGCGTATCCGGACCGCCAGGATTTCGTGCTGGACAACTACTGGGCGTATCGCCAGGTCGATCTCGCGCTGTCCAAGGAGTTCAAGTTCGGCCGCAGCCAGGCCGTCGAAGTGCGAGCCGACGCGTTCAACATCTTCAACTTCACGAACTACGGCTGCTTCAACGGCAACTCGGCGGAGCCATCGTTCGGCGAGCCGAGCTGCACCAAGGGCCCGCCGCGCAGCTATCAGATCAGTGCGCGCTATCGCTTCTAGCGATCCGGCGTCGGCGGCAAAAAAGTGTTCGACGCCCTCTCCCCGGGCGGGCTCGGGAGAGGGGGCTGGGTGAGGGAACGACAGCGACGCTCGGCGTCAGGGGTTTCGCACAAACGTCGCGTCATCGAAATGCAGCGAAGATCGTATTGCGAGGTGAATTTGCGCTTCTCCCCCTCACCCCAGTCCCCTTTCCCGAGCCCGCTCGGGGGAGAGGGCGTTCCACGAGTGACGCATTCTGTGTCGAAGAAGCCGGCACTGCGCGTGGCGCTGTCCGTGCTGCTATTGGCGCTCGGCGCCTGCGGCGATCCGCCGCCGCCCGCGAGCGACGTGCCAGTCGCGCTGCTCCATCCGCCGCTGACGCCGCTGCTCGAGGATCTGGAGCGGCGTACGTTCGACTACTTCTGGGAAACCTCGGACCGGCCCAACGCGCTCGTGCCGGACCGCTATCCGTATACCGAAGCGTTTTCGAGCATCGCCGCGGTCGGCTTCGGTCTGACCGCTTATGCGATCGGCGTCGAGCGCGGCTGGATCACGCGCGAACAGGCGCGCGACCGCACCCTGACGACTTTGCGCTTCTTCGCGACCGCGCCGCAGGGCGCCGATGCGGAAGGCAAGGCCGGACACAATGGATTTTTCTACCATTTCCTGAAGCTCGACGACGGCACGCGCTTCGCGTCCTGGGTCGAGCTGTCGTCGGTCGACACGGCGCTGCTGCTCGGCGGGGTGCTGTTCGCGCAGACCTATTACGACCGCGACGAGCCGCCCGAAGCCGAAATCCGCATCCTCGCCGACGCGATCTATGCGCGCGTGGACTGGCCCTGGCTGCAGGTGAGAAAGCCGCTGATCTCGATGGGCTGGTACCCGGAGAAAGGTTTCATTCCGCACGACTGGCAGGGCTACAACGAAGCGATGCTCGTCTACGTGCTCGCGCTCGGCTCCCCGACGCATCCGATCGCCGACGATGCCTGGACGGCGTGGACGCGCAATTACGACCGCGCCTGGGGCGAATACCAGAAGCAGGAATACCTCGGCTTCGGCCCGCTGTTCGGTCATCAGTATTCGCACGTCTGGATCGACTTCCGCGGCATCCGCGACGAATACATGCGTCGCCGCGGCCTCGACTATTTCGAAAACAGCCGCCGCGCGACCTATGCGCAGCGCAACTACGCGATCGCCAACCCGATGCGCTGGAAAGGCTATGGCGAAAACGTCTGGGGCATCACCGCGAGCGACGGACCGCAGGCGGCGATGCTGCAGTTCGACGGCCAGCAGCGCGAATTCCGCCACTATTCCGCACGCGGCGCCGGCATCGCCGACGCCTTCGACGACGGCACGATCGCGCCGACCGCCGCCGTCGCGTCGCTGCCGTTCGCGCCCGAGATCGTGATGCCCGCGATCGAGGAAATGCACCGGCGCTACGGTCATGAGATCTATGCGAAGTACGGCTTTCTCGATGCATTCAATCCGAGCTTTTCCTACGAGACGCCGCTGAAGACCGGCCGCATCGTGCCCGAGCTCGGCTGGGTCGCGAGCGACTACATCGGCATCGATCAGGGACCGATCGTGACCATGATCGCGAACTATCGCGACGGCTTCGTCTGGGAAGTCATGCGGCGCAATCCCTATGTTCGTCGCGGCCTCGTGCGCGCCGGTTTTCGCGGCGGCTGGCTCGACGAAGGTCCGCAGGCGCGGCCGGTGCGCCGATGAGACCACGCCTCGCCTTGCTGGCCTGCCTGGTGCTGGCGCTGCTCACTGCCTGCAGCCGCACCGACGAGCGCACCGTGCTGCGCTTCTGGGGCATGGGCCGGG
>CAMLSI010000227.1 GCA_946482585.1 uncultured Lysobacteraceae bacterium | reverse complement strand
CGGCGATCTCGAAGATCGGCGCTTCGCCGTCCTTGTTGATCGCGACGATGGTGCCTGCGTCCTTGATGCCGGTCAGGTGCTGGATCGCGCCCGAAATGCCGATCGCCATGTAGAGCTCCGGCGCGATGATCTTGCCGGTCTGGCCGACCTGCAGGTCGCTGGGCACGTAGCCCGCATCGACGGCGGCGCGCGAGGCGCCGACCGCGGCGCCGAGCTTGTCGGCGAGCTTGTAGATCACGGCGAAATTCTCGGCCGAACCGACGCCGCGGCCGCCCGAGACGACGCGGCCCGCGCTCTGCAGGTCGGGGCGATCGCTCTTGCCCTGCTTGAGCTCGACGAAGCGCGTATGCGTCGGCAGTTCGACACTGACGTTCAGCGCTTCGACCGCCGCGGAACCACCCGCGGCCGCGGCCGCGAACGACGCCGTGCGCACGGTGCCGACGAGCACCGCATCGGCCGGCGCTTCGACCGTGATGATCGCGTTGCCCGCATAGATGGGCCGCTTGAAGCTGTGCGCGCCGACCACGTCGGCGATGTCGGATACCTGCGCGACGCCGAGCAGCGCGGCGATGCGCGGCGCGAGGTCCTTGCCGAACGTCGTCGACGGCGCGAGCACGTGGCTGTAGCCCTGCGCCGCGGCGACGACCTGCGGCGCGTAGACCGCCGCGATCGGATGCGCATTGGCCGCGTTGGCGATGGTCAGCACCTTGTCGACGCCCGCGATCGCGGCGGCCTCGGCGGCGATGGCATCGGGCGCATCGGCGAGGACGAGCACGTCGACACTCTCGGCGTTGAACGCCTTGGCGCAGGTCACGCAGCGCGCGGTACTGGAATTGAGCTTGCCGTTGAGGTGTTCGGCAACGATCAGAACTTTGCTCATGAGCTTCTTCCGTTGGTGAGACCGCGTCGCGCGTGTCGCGCGGCGGCCGCGGTCGCGTAGGGAGTTACACCAGACCCTTGGTCTTCAGCAGCGAAACGAGTTCGGCCACGTCCTTGACCATGACGCCCTTGCTGCGCTTGGCGGGCGCGGCGTAGTGCGTGGTCTTGAGGTGGTCGCCCGATTCGACCGACAGCGATTCCAGCGGAATCGTCTCGAGCGGCTTGGACTTCGCTTTCATGATGTCCGGCAGCTTGATGAAGCGCGGCTCGTTGAGGCGCAGGTCGGTCGTGATCACGGCCGGCAGGTCGACCTCGATCGTCTCGAGGCCGGCGTCGACTTCGCGCGTGACGCGGGCGCTGGCGCCGTCGATGTCGACCTTGGAAGCGAACGTCGCCTGCGGGCGGTTCCAGAGTGCGGCGAGCATCTGGCCGGTCTGGTTGCAGTCATCGTCGATGGCCTGCTTGCCGAGGATGACGATGTCCGGCTGTTCTTTTTCGATGAGCTTGAGCAGGGTGCGCGCCGCGGTCAGCGGCTGCACGGCCTGCGTGGTGACCACGTGGATGGCGCGGTTCGCGCCCATTGCGAGGCCGTTGCGCAGGTGCGCCTGGCAGTCGGCCGGGCCTATCGTGGCGACGACGACGTCGGTCGCGACGCCTTTCTCGCGCAGGCGCAGCGCTTCTTCCAGGGCGATGTCGTCGAACGGATTGGCGGAGAGCTTGACGCCTTCGGTCACGACGCCGGAGCCGTCCGGCTTGACCTGGATGCGCACGTTGTAATCGACAACGCGCTTGTAGCCGACGAGGATCTTCATGCAGCGGATTCCGTAGTGGACCAGGGAAAGCGGCCGCGGCCGCGGGCGGAAAGCTCCGAATTCTACCGCGCCGCAGCGAAGGCGGCAGGTCAGGTAGTCCGGACAGCCTGCAATCGGGCGAGGACGGCGGCCGCGAAGCGGTCGGCCGAGCCTGCACCGACGCCGAAGAATAGGGACGGCTCGCTGAGTTCGAGCTCCAGAAGCCGCGGGCTGCCGTCGGCGTGCTGGATCAGGTCGACGCGCGCATAGAGCAGCGGCTCGCCCGACGGAATCGCCGTGAGCGTTTCGCGTGCGAGCGCGAGTTCCGCCGGGCTCGGCACGCGGGCGGTGATGTGCTCGGCGGCGAACAGCGCGCGCGTCGCGGCTTCGTTGCGCCGCAGCAGCGGGCCCTTGCGGATCGCGTGGCTGAATTCGCCGTTGAACCAGAGCAGCGCGGTCTCGCCGTGTTCGTCGACGCGGGCGAGGTAGGGCTGCAGCAGCGCGCTGCGGCCCGCATCGAGCAGCGTCTGCAGGTGGGCTAGCGCGGCGTCCGGACGCTCGGCGCCATGCCGCTGCGCGTCGCGCGAACCGGCACCGACGCAGGGCTTCACGACGAACTCGAACGCGGGATCGCCGCCGCCGTGCGCATCGATGAAGCGCACCAGCGCGCCGGCCGCGTCCTCGCCGGGTTCGACGAACGCGCTAGTCACGATCGCGATGCCGCGGCCCTCGAGTTCGCCGAGGTAATGCTTGTCGGTGTTCCAGCGCACGATGTCCGGCGGATTCAGCAGTGTCGTCCGCATCGCGGCGCGTTCGACCCAGGCCAGGAATTCGGACAGGCGCTGGGTGTAGTCCCAGGTCGAGCGCAGCACGGCGATGTCGTGCGCGGCCCAGTCGGCGTCGGCGTCGTCCCAGTCGAGCACCGCGACCGCGGCACCGGCGCGCTCCAGCGCCTCGATCAGCGGCGGAAGATCCTCGTCGAGTCCGCGTGCGGCGCGAGCGGTCACGAGGGCGATGCGGGGCTGGCTCATGCGAGTTCTCTCCGAGTGGCGAGCGGCGACGAAAGGCCGCGAGTCTAGTGCGTTTGGCGCGGAGCGCCGCGCGCCGTTGCGAATCGCTGTTCCAGCCTTCTCTCCCGACTTCCGCCGGGAGAGAAGGGGCAGGAGGACGTCGCATCGCGCCGTGACTATTCCTTCCTCAGCACCAGCAGCGGCGACGTCCGCGCGATGCCGCGCGTGCCGAGCCAGCCGGCGAAGGTCACGAGCGCGACGGCGCCGATCACGCCGAGCGCGAACGGCAGCAGCGGCGGACTCCAGTCGATGCGGAACACCGCGCGGCCGAGCGAGAGCCCGGCCGTGATCGCGCCGATGGCCGCGATGAGCCCCGCGATCAGCCCGAGCAGGGCGAACTCGCCGAGCACGGTCGCGAGCAGTTGTCCGCGTCGTGCGCCGAGCGTGCGCAGCATCGCCGTCTCGAAGCGCCGCTCTTCGGCGCTGACGTTGAGCGCGGCGACGAGCACGAGCAGGCCGGCGACGAGGCTGAAGCCGAGCACCGCCATGACCGCGCTGCTGACGCGATCGATGATGTCGCGCACGCGGTCGAGAATCGCATTGATGTCGATCATCGACAGGTTCGGGAACGCGCGCGACACGGCGCGCAGCTCGACGGTGCGTTCCGGCGGCAGCCAGTAGCTCGCGATGAAGCTGTGCGGCAGCGATGTCGCGCTGGCCGGGTCGAGCAGCACGAAGAAGTTCACGCGGAACGAGGTCCAGTCGACTTCGCGGATGCTCGTGATCGTCGCCTCGATCGTGCGGTCGCCGACGGTGAAGCTCATCGTGTCGCCGAGCTTCAGGTGCAGCATGTCGACCCAGACGCGCTCGACCGAGATCTGCGGCGTCGTCGCCTTGCCGTCGAACCAGTTGCCGGCCTTGAGTGCGTTCGCCGCCGGCAGCGTGTCGCTCCACGACAGCCGCGTCTCGCCGTTGATCCAGCTCGCGGCGCGGCGGTCCTCGTAGTCTTCGGCGCGCGGCGCCTTGCCGTTCATCGCGACGAGCTTGCCGACCGCGAGCGGCAGCACGTTGAGATTCTTCGCGCCGAGTCCCTGCAGCTGCTGCTCGACGCGATCGCGCTGCTCGGGCTGCAGGTTCAGCAGGAAATGGTTCGGCGTTTCCGGCGGCAGGTCGGCGCGCCACGCGGCGAGCAGCCCCGGACCGACGACCGCGAGCAGCAGCAGCGCCGTGAAGCTCAGCGCGAGGGCGGTGGCCTGGATCAGACTCAGGCCGCGGCGCCGCGCGAGATTCGCGAGACCGAACCGCAGCGCGCCCGGCAGACGCCGGCCCACGCGGCGCAACAGCCAGATCAGCACGAGGCCGATCGCGAGCGTCGCCGCGGCGACGCCGGCCAGGCTCGTGCCCAGCGCGGTCGCGATCGCGGCGCTGCTGCTCTGGCTCGCGATCAGTCCGAACGCGACCAGCGGCGGCAGCAGGTACAGCAGATCGAAGCGGCGCGGCCGCATCGCGATCGCGCGCTGGAACACGCGCATCGGCGGCACGTCGCGCAGGCGCGCGAGCGGCGGCAGCGCGAAACCGACCAGCACCGCGAGACCGACCGCCATGGCTGCGAGCGCGGGTAACAGGCTCGGCGGCGGTGCCGCCGCGGGCAGCAGGTTGCCCGCATAGGCGAGCACGCCCTGCTGCAGCGCGAGGCCGAGCCCGGCGCCGAGCACGCAGGCGGGCAGGCCGAGCAGCAGCACCGTGAGGCTCAGGATCGCGAGCACGCGATGCTTGCCGAGGCCGAGCGCGCGCAGCAGCGCGACTTCGTCGATCTTGCGCCGCGCGTAGCGCTGCGCCGCGAGCGCGACCGCAATGCCCGAGAGCAGCGCCGACAGCAGCGCGGCCAGACGCAGGAAGGATTCGCCGCGCGCGACCGCGCCGCGCAGGTTCTGCTGCGCTTCGGCCACGGTCACGAGTTGCGCGCCGTCGGCGAGCTGCGGCTTGGCCCAGGCCTGGAAACGCGCCAGCGCCGTCGCGTCGCCGGCCAGCATCAGCCGGTGCCGCGCGCGCGAGCCGACGCCGAGCAGGCCGCTGTCCTTCGCATCGGCGAGCGCGACGACGAGCCGCGGCGCGAGCGAGAACAGTTGTCCGCCGTCGGGCTGACGCAGGATTTCGCCGCCGACGATCAGCGGGCGGCCGGCGAGCTCCAGCGCATCGCCGGGCTTCACGCCGAGCGCTGACAGCAGCAGGCCGTCCGCATAGACGCGGCCGGCCGCGGGGGCTGCGACCTCGAGTTCGGCGCCCGCGGCATCGCGGATCTGCAGCACGCCGCGCAGCGGATAGCTCGCGTCGGTCGCGGTGACCTGCGCGAGCTGGCTCTTGCCCGCGGCGAACACGACACTCGGAAATTCGGCGCTGAGGTTCGTGCGCAGGCCGAGGCGCTGCGCTTGGGCGACGAACGCCGGCGCAATCTCGCGGCGCGCAGTGACGCCGAGATCGCCGCCGATCAGTTCGGCCGCACTCGCGACGATCGCACGCTCGACGCGCTGCCCGAGCGTGGCGACGGCCGTGAGCGCGGCCACGGCCAGCACCAGCGCCGCGGCCAGCGTGCGCAGCTCGCCGTGACGGAACTCGCGCCGCAGCGCGCGTGCGGCAAAACGCAGCACGTTCATGCGGCTTCTTCCACGCGGCGACCGCCGTCGAGGCGCACCACGTGACGGCAGCGCTGTGCCAGGGTCAGATCATGCGTGACCAGCACCAGCGTCGTGCCGCGCGCCTGGTTCAGTTCGAACAGCAGGTCGCTGACGCTGCGTCCGGTGCGCGCATCGAGATTGCCCGTGGGTTCGTCGGCGAACAGCAGCTTCGGTCCATGCACGAACGCGCGCGCGATCGCGACGCGCTGCTGCTCGCCGCCCGACAGCTGCGTGGGGTAGTGGTGCAGCCGCTTGCCGAGTCCGACTGCCGCGAGCGCCTGCTGCGCGGCTTCGCGCGCATCGCCGCCGTCTTCAAGTTCGAGCGGCAGCATCACGTTTTCTTCGGCAGTCAGTGCCGGCAGCAGATGGAAGCTCTGGAACACGAAACCGACGCGGCGCCGGCGCAGTGCCGCGCGCGCTTCCTCGTCGAGCCTGTGCAGCGGCTGACCGTCGAGCGTGATTTCGCCGCTGTCGGGGTTGTCGAGACCGGCGAGCAGCCCCAATAGCGTGGTCTTGCCCGAACCCGACGCGCCGACGATGGCCAGCGAATCGCCGGCGGGAACGGAAAGGCTGACGCGATCGAGGATCTGCAGCCGGCCGTCGGGCCCGATAACGGCTTTGCTAACATCGCTGGCACTCAGAATGACATCGGCGGTTGGCGACATGCGGCGTTTCCTGATCCTGTTGGCTGTTATTTTGGTATTTGTAAACTTTTCGGTATCCGCCGCGGCGCCCGCCGGCCCGGTGCTCGTGCTCGGCGATTCGCTGTCGGCGGCCCACGGCATCGCCCGCGACGCCGGCTGGGTGAATCTGCTGCAGCAGCGCCTGGCCGCGAACGGCAACCAGCGCTCCGTCGTCAACGCCTCGATCAGCGGCGAAACCACCTCGGGCGGCCTAACGCGGCTGCCTGCGCTGCTGACCGAACACAAACCTGCGCTCGTCCTGATCGAACTCGGCGCGAACGACGGTCTGCGCGGACTGCCGCTCGCGGAAATCCGCGCCAATCTCGTGAAACTCCTGACCCTCGTCCGCGACGCGAAAGCGCGATCCGTGCTGATCGGCATCGAACTGCCGGTCAACTACGGCCCGCAGTACCGCGACGGCCTGCGCGCGATGTATCGGGACTTGGCCGGCGAATTCAATGTGCCGCTGGTCCCGTTCCTGCTCGACGGCGTCGCCCTCGACGCCGCACTGATGCAGGACGACGGCCTGCATCCGAACGCACAGGGGCAGCCGCGGCTGCTGGAGAATGTCTGGGGCGTGGTGGGGAAAGCGTTCTAGCCGGCGCGGGAAAACGAGCGGAAGACCCGCCGCCTGGGGCGACCCTCCACGTTCACGTCATCATCACCGCCGTGCCGCGAATCTTCACAAATGTGAAGACCGACCGTGCCGCGGCCAGGAGGGGGACATGAAACAGCGCGAAGAACCCGCAGGGCTGATCCTGCTGATCGAAGACAACCGCGGCATCGCCGAGATGGTCGGCGAATACCTGGAACGACGCGGCTACGGCATCGACTACGCCACCGACGGCCTGACCGGGCTGCGTCTGGCGACGAACAACAGCTACGACGTCATCGTGCTCGACCTCATGCTCCCGGGCATGGACGGCATCGATCTCTGCCGCCGTCTGCGCAACGAGGCGAAGAAGTCCACGCCGGTCCTGATGCTGACCGCGCGCGACACGCTCGACGACAAGCTCGTCGGTCTCGATGCGGGCGCCGACGACTACCTCGTCAAGCCGTTCGAAGTGCGCGAACTCGAGGCGCGCGTGCGTGCGCTGATCCGCCGCGACCGCCGCCTCGTCAGCGCCGAAGTGCTCAAGGTGGCCGACCTCGTGCTCGACACTGCGACCCTGCGGCTCACGCGCGGCGGACACGAGCTCGTCGTGTCGCCGATCGGCATCAAGCTCCTGACCATCCTCATGCGCGAGTCGCCGCGCGTCGTGAGCCGCCGCGACATCGAACGCGAAATCTGGGGCGACACGTTGCCCGATTCGGACACCCTGCGCTCGCACCTCTACAACCTGCGCAAGATCATCGACAAGCCGTTCCAGCAGCAACTGCTGCATACGATCCACAGCGCCGGCTACCGGCTCGCCGATCTCGATGCGGAACTCGCGGCCAGCAGCCAGGCCTGAACGATGGATCGCCCCGGAGGCATCCGGCGCAAGATCAGGGCGGTCTTCTTCCTGCAGCTCGCCGCGATCAGTCTCGCCACACTGGTCGGCGTCTACGTCGTCGGCATCATCGTCGAAGACCGGCTGATCCGGCGCGCGCTGCAGGACGAGGCCCACTACGCGCTGCAGCGCCTGCGCGCGCGGCCGGACGCGGCGTTGCCCGACACCTACAACCTGCGCGCCTATCTCCTCGGCGGGCCGGTGTCGCGCAACGGCACGCCGGCGGATCTGCAGGCGTTCGCGCCCGGTTTCCATAGTCGGGCGTCGGCCGGGCGCGACGAACTGGTCTACGTTGCCGACGGCGAAGCCGGCCGGCTCGTGCTCGTCTTCAATCGCGGCGGCCTGCATGCGTTCGCGCTCGTGTTCGGCTTCGTGCTGCTCGCGCTCGTGCTGCTGATCATCTACCTGACCACCTGGCTGACCTACCGCGCCTCGCGCCGTGCGGTCACGCCCGTCGTCGCGCTGGCGCGCGTCGTGCGCGACTGGGATCCGAAGAATCCCGACTTGCGCGCGCTCGACCTCGAGAGACTGACCGGCATCGCCGACCATGACGCGGAAGCGCTGGCCGGTGCCCTGCGCGGTTTCGCGAGACGCATCGAGGAATTCGTCGAACGCGAACGCGACTTCACACGCGATGCGAGCCACGAACTGCGCAGTCCGCTGACCGTGATCAAGGTCGCCGCCGACGTGCTGGCCGACGACGAGCAATTGCCGGCGTTCGCGCGCCGCTCGATCGGCCGCATCCGCACGGCCACGCGCGACATGGAGGCGCTGATCGAGGCCTTCCTGATCCTGGCCCGCGAG
>CAMLSI010000226.1 GCA_946482585.1 uncultured Lysobacteraceae bacterium | reverse complement strand
GAATCGCATCGGGGGCGGAAGTATGACGAAATGGTCGCAAGGCTTGGCGGCTTGGCTCGGGTGCTGCCCTTCGGCATATATATATTATGTCAAATTAAGTGATAGCTGGACGCATGCAGCACTCGTGACTGCCCTGCTGTCGGCGCAATGCGACGCTGGAGACTATTTCAACTGCACCATTGCCGGTTCAACTGCACCATTGCCGGCGCCTTCGACATGGGGCTGGTACCGCAGAGCGCGAGCGGCAGCCGATCCGCCGCGCCGTCCTGCGCCACCTCGCCGCAGCAGTTTCCGATGGCGTGGACAGCGCCGGGCGCGAAGGACCTCTATGCGCTCGCGACGACCAACGGGGGCTCGCCGCGCATGGTTCGGGTGGCCGGCGGCAGTCCGCCGTCTGCTGTCGTCGTCTCGCCCGATGCGTCAAAGACCGGCGCAGGATGGCGCGTCAGGACTGCCGCTGCCGCGAGAGCCGCACGCCCGAAGCATCGATGATGCCTGCCCCCGCAGCAGGCGATTGCGCATCCGTTGAGCACCGGACTTCTCTACACGGTCTGCTAAACGTCGTCGGCGTCATCCTTTCGTACGATTTCAGGCAGATCGAATGGTCGGACAATGCGGGCGCCAGCAGACACGCGATGCAGGCACCGACGTTTCATTCCGGCGTTCCGGCGACAGCAGAAATCCCAGGCCGGATCGACACCGGTGACGGCGCGCTCAGACGAAGGATCTATCGCATATGTGGAAAATGATCACGCGGATCCAATGTGCAGTAATCGCGATGGTGGCGTCGGCCGGAGCTCAGGCTCAGATACCCGCCGGACTGGGCTGGCACGAGTTGCCTGGCACCCGAATCAGGAGCGTTTGTCCGCCGATGCCCGGCGCCAACTGTGACGGCGTAACGGCCTACAGCGGTGCGGTTTTCGACGAGGCGGGAAATCGCATGCTCATCGCCGGAGGCGGGCACAACGACTACCCCGGAAACGAAGTCTACGAGCTGAATCTCGACACGCGGACGGTTCGCCGGATCAATAGCCCGAGCGTGCATCGTGACGGCTGTACGAACGGCGGCAGGAATGCGGACGGGCGGCCGGTTGCGCGGCACACGTATACGAACATCGAATACCTGCCCGGATCGAATCTGTTCTTCCTGTTCGGCGGCAGCCAGTCCTACTGCGGCTGGTTCAACGACGACACCTGGACCTTCGACCCAGCCAACGACACCTGGCAGTTTCGCCCGAGCGCCAGCAAGCCGCGCGCCGAGTTCAACATGGCGATCGTGCGCGACAGGAATACCGGGCTGCTCTATGCCCGAGACCAGGACCATCTGTGGTCCTACAATCCGACGACATTCTCGTGGACGTCGAGATCTCAGAACGACATGGCGCTCGACGCGTACAAGAGTGCGGTCATCGACCCGGTCAGAAAACGCTATCACCTGTACGTCAGCGGCACGCGTGTCCTGAGAAGCTATGACATCTCGAGTCCGACCGGAAACCTTGCCCGCATCGACACACCGGCTCCGACGTGCGCATTCATGGACCAGGACGCGGTCGGATGGCAGTACGACCCGAATCTGGATCGACTCGTTGCCTGGAACGGCGGAGACTCGATCTACCTCATGCACCCGGAAACGGCGGCCTGCACCATGCAGACGATTGCCGGTGGACCGGATGCCGCGCAGAACGGCACGTATGGCCGCTTCAGGTACTCGCCGGTTTCCGGCGTCTATGTTTCCTGCAATCGTGTCGATGACAACTGCTACGCGCTGCGACTCACGCCAAGCGGCTCCGCGATTCTGTTCCGGAATGGATTCGAATGAATCACGCTTTTTTGGGGCATTGCTGCCCGTCGCCGGGAGGGTTCGCGGCAGCAGTCCGGATGATTCGATGGCCAGAGTTTCAGCACGCTCGACGAATCGGCCCTGCCCCATGCCCGTGCGTGGGCTCTGAATGGGCGGTCTGCACCGAGTGCGCGCCATTGCCGTAGCCGCTCAGTCAGATAGTCAAAAAGCGCATGCTGCGCCAGAGGGAACCTGAAGCCCCTCCGCGTGAAGAGCGTGGGTCGATCGCCGTCAGTGGCCTTCGAGCGAGATCCCCACGGCATCGGTCCACGTGTCCTTGTCGTGCAGGATCGCCTGTGCCGGGAGCTCGGGCGTTTTCACGGCCATGCCCGAAACCTTGGCGACGGCGGTGCCGATCGCGAGGAACTCGGTCAGGTTGTTGCCGAGATGGTGGATGTACATTTTCGTTCCGACCACACGGCTGGCTCCGATCGAGTCGGCTTCGGCACGCAATCGACCGAAGGCGATTTCGCGGGCTTCGAGCACCAGCCTGCTCAGCTCGGGAATCTCGCCCTGGCTCAGTGCGCGGAACATGCTCTTGATGCCGCCGATGATGCCGAGCGAATACACCGAGGTCGAAAGCATCAGGCGCAGCGGCGCGTAACCGAGCTTGCTCAGTGCCCAGAGTTCCTCTCCGGTCAAATCGCTGGTGACCGGACTCGCGCTCCGCGGCAGGCCGGGATGGTGCGCGGCCGTGCCGGTCATCATCATCTCGTGTGCGGAATGCCAGCGCGTGACTTCCGTGCGGATGCCGACGACGGCGTTGGCCTTGGCACGCTTGGCGTCGTCGATGATGCGCGAGAGCGCCTTGTGGCGCGTGATGTTGAACGTGTTGCTGTACTCGCGGATCTCGCCGCGACCGAGCTTCTTCAGCGCGGCTAGCAGTCCCCCGCCGAGTCCGATCGAATAGGCGATGTTGCCGAACACATGCGCGAGCGGCCGATAGCCCGCATCCATGTGACAGTAGAGCTCCTGCGCGTTGCCGGCCGAGGTGAAAAATGACGAGGCGCCGCCGCTGCGGTCGTGCACGCAAGAGCCGGTGAACAGGAACTCGGTGTGCGCGCCCTGGTGCATCAGGCCGCTCGACACCGCGGCGACGCCCGACGCCTGGTGTTTGCGCGCTTCGTCGATCATGCGATTGAACGCCGTCTGCCGCGCATCGCGGATCTGCTGCGTCACCTGCGGCACTTCGCCGCCGACGAGATTGCCGAGCGCCGAACCGAGCGAACCGAGAAAGCCCATCGAGTTGACGCAGTTGCCGACGACGATGTCGCCGGCGTCGTAGCCTTTCGCGTCCAGGCAATACAGTTCGTTGCCGGACAAGCCGGTGATCACGGGCATACCTGCCTCGCTCGAAGGGAACACGTCGCGTCATGCGTGCACGGATGGAACGCATGGCGACGCATGCTAGCACCGTCGCGATTCATCGACGGCGTTGCTACTCCTGCCCTGCTCCACGGATATCCGGACGATTGCCGCGCGCCGGCGCCGACGCCGGATCCCGGCCGTCTCCGCAACGGTGATCACGTTTTCGGCTGTCTCACGATTCGCTACAGCAGTCGGTCACTATTGACCGGCTCGACGAGGCGCTTCCGGCGTCTTCGTCCGGCCCTCTCTCACGCCCCACGGAAGGAACATCGCATGAAGAAACTGATCGCGCTTTGCGTGGCCGCTGCGGCCACGGGCATCGGCACGGCCAATGCCGCGACGTATGTGGATCTGTTCATCACCAACGCCAAGGATCACGCATTCAACGGCGATCTGCTCTACGTCACCAGCGGCACTCAGCTGCACCGCTACGATCTTTCCCGTTGCACTCACTACCCGCCGCTGACGTTGGGTCAACAGCTCCTCGGGGTCGAGGCGTCGCCGGACGGACGCTATCTGGCCGTTGCAAACAACGGCCTCGCCAACGGAAACGTGCGTGTGTTTGTGTTCGACACTTTCGGCCAGCGCACGCCACGTGTCATCTCCTACCCTGCCGCGTTCGGAGAAAGCGGCAGCTACATGGTGTCCTGGGAAGGCAATTCACGTCTGCTGATCAGCGGCACCTACAGCGGCTCGGGCTGGACGCCGTTGCGACGCCTCGACGTCGCGACTGGCGCGCTGACGCAGGTTCGCTCGGTGCGTCAGGACACGATGCTCGCCGCCAGCGCCGACGGCCAGGCCACGGCGCTGGCCGAGTCCAACATCAGCAGCGGTCCCGTGCACGTGCTGGATGTGGGTGCCGGCAACGTCGGCGCATCGGCCAACACGAACTGGTTCGTGTTCGAAGTCGCTGTCAACAGCAACGGAAGTCGCCTGGCCGTGCCGACCTACGGCGGCGCGTTTTTTTACCAGCGCCAAGGCGCGAACCTGTCGCAAACCGGAACGATCGGCGTCTACGCGGATAACGGCCCGGTCGCTGCCGCGTTCTCGCCCGACGACAGTCGCATCGTGACGGCGAGCTATGCCTGGGCCGCCGATCCGACGAAACAAGGGGTTCTGCTGTATGACGCGCAGACGCTCGCGCGGATATCGACCCTCGACCCCTACCCGTTCGGCTCGACCGGAAACCACGCGCTCGGTGCCGGTCGCCTGACGCTGTCGCGCGACGGCAACTGGCTGGCCGTTACGCTCAACGATCGCGTGCGCCTCTACGACGTGCACAGCGAACTCGGCGACCCGGCCCGCGCACCTTCGGACTGCACCGCTCCCGTGCCGACGTTCGAGGACTATGCCGACGAGCGCGCGCTGCAGCAGCAGGTCGACCTTGCCGCACCGCGAGCGGTGGACGCGCAGGGTCGCTTCGTGGATCCGACGGCGAAATAGCTCCGCGGACGTTGCGCCGAATGCGACGGCGGCGGTTGCCGCCGTCGCTGTATCGGCGCGATCGCGCCGGTGCCCATGGCTGCTGCCTCGCCCGTTCACGGCGCCGGCGTCGATACCAGCTCCAGCTCCGGCGCATCGGTGTCGAGCAACGGCGCCAACTCGTACACATTGCGGTATCCGTAGGTGTACAGGGCGATGTAGCTCGACAGGTTCAGCGAAGCCGTCGCCGCCTTGCGCGGGAAGGCGCGTTCATCGTTGCGGAAGTTGTTGTTGCAGTAGATCAGGATGCGCGCGTTCTTGTCCGGCAGCACGCGGGCCAGGCTCGCGACGTCGATATCGGGGAAGCTCAGATTGATGGCGCCTTTCACGTGCAGCAGGTCGTATTTCTCGCGGCTGCGCGCGTCCAGCACGATCGTGCCCGGCTCACGACTCATGCGCAGGAACTGCGCGGCGCTCAGGCGCCGCGTCGAGCGATGTTGCGCGGCTTCGTGCGCGACGGCGAGATAGCCGGGCATGTCGATGGCCGGATTGGCCGGCAGTTCGTCGGCGTGCGCGGTCGCTGCCGCGACGAGTACGAGTACGGCGAAGACAGGCATTCGCATGGCGTGCTCCTTCGGGCAGTGTCAATGCGCGGCGGCGGCGTCGTAGGACAGGCCCTTCTTGCCGGCTTGTTCCTTGATCGTCGAGTACAGCTTGTCGTCGAGCGACGACGCACTGTCCTCGTTCCTGCGCTTGAGGTCGTCGGCGATGTAGGCAGAGCGCGACTTGCCGAGTTCGGCGATCTGCGCCTGCAGCTGCGCGCGCTTGTCGGCGTTCTCCCTCACCAGGCGCTGGCGCTCGCCCGCGTTCGCGTCACGCAGCGCGGCCGGCAGCTCGTCGGCATCGAGCTTGTCCAGGTCGACGCGGCCACTGGCGACGGCGTCGACCAGTTCGTTCGCGCCGGCCATGTTCGCCGCGCCCGCAGGCGCGGCGTTGAACACGGCGCGCTTCGCGCGCGAGGCGACCGATCCTTCGGCGTGGACCTTCTCGGTCGCGGCCGTTTTCGACGCGGCCTTGCGCTGCGCCTCGGCGTCGCCGAAATACAGGCGCGTCGCATCCACTTCGCGCGACAGCGCGGCGATCCTCTCGTCGTACGGTGTCGCGACCGCGAGCGCGTCGCCCTGCTGCGCGACCTGGAAGTACGCGCCCTGCTCCAGCATCGCGATGCGCTCGAAGGTCTGCCGCGTCGACGGATCGTTGCCGGCCTGGATCGCGTTGACGACGATGCCGCGCGCCGCGGCCGCCTTCAGCGTTTCCGGATACTTCACGTCGTCCGGATAGTCCATGTGCGGCGGCGCGTCGCCGACGAGAAAGATGGCCTTGTAGCTCCGGGGATCCTGGCTCCACGCGATGCGGTGGACCGCGTCGTGCAGCGCCTGGTTCACGCTCTCGGGCCCGTCGCCGCCGCCGGCGGGATGGAACTCCATCAGCGTCGAGTACATCGAGTCGAGGTCGGTCGACAGATCGATCACCTTCGTCACGTAGTCGTCGCCGCGGTCGCGGAACGCGACCAGTCCCATGTGCAGCTCCGGTGTCGGATGCGCCTGCGCCATGGAGCTCGCGATCGACCAGATGTTTTCCTTGGCGCCCTCGATCAGGCCACCCATGCTGGACGTCGTGTCGAGCACGAACACGACTTCGATTTTCGGATGCGCCGCCGCGATGTGGTGCGCGGTTGCGGTTGCCGTCGCGGGTGTCGCGACCGCCGCCGGCTTCGGCGGTACCCGGACGTAGGGATAGGACGCCAGCACGCCGGCAGTGACGGTGAACAGCGAGGCGAGTACGAGGGCGCGTTTCATCGGAACAGGTTTTATCGGAGCAGGTTTCATCGGAGTCTCCTTCAGTGACGCAGGGTCAGCCGGCGCAGCGCCGCTTCCGCCGTGCGCTCGGCCTGGTCGAAACGGGAGGCGCCGCCGTCATCGGGCGTTGTGGCCCGCGCGGCCGCCGCGGCGGGAATGAGCGTCCACAGCGCCTGGACGAGGAAATAGGCCCACAGCGCGAGGAACAGGCTGCGGCTGTGTATCGCCCCGTACCAGGCTGCGGCGACGGAAAAGGTGGACAATGCGGCATCTTTCAGCGCGGCGCCCGGCCCGCCGTGCAGGTAGCAGCAGCGGAGCAGCCAGAAACCGGCCGTCTGCGCCAGCACCCAGACCGGCAGCGGCGGGTCGATCGCGATCAGACCGGCGCCGAGTCCTGCACCCACGATCGCCACGACCGTCTTGCCCACACGCGTCGGCATCGCCGCGAGCAGTGCGAGCGCGTACGCCGCGCCGAGGCCGAGCAGCAGCAGCCGCAGTGCCGTCGACGTACCGACGAATACGGCGAGTGCGTGGAAACCGACTGCGCCGACCAGGCTCAGCACCACGGCGATGCCGATCTCGCGCCAGAGCGAAGGCCGCTTCATGGCGCGCTCCGCTGCTGCCGTTCGCGCAGCAAGGCCAGCTCGACGTCCTCGTCGGTCACCGCGAAGTCGCCGGCGACGGCGGTGGCATCGGCCGCGGCGGCCGGTTCGACGTCGAACAGCGCCGCCTTCTGGCGCAGCGCGTCGAGACGCTGGCGCTGTTCGTCGAGCACGCGCCGGCGCTCGGCGATGTCGACCTCCAGTGCAGTGCGGTGCTGGTCGATGTGCCGTGCCAGGCGTTCGTGTTCCAGGCGCCGGCGCAGCAGGCTGCGCATCAGTGCGTCGTTGCCGGCGCCAAAGGCGAGATCGAACTCGCCGGCGATGCGTCCCAATGCGGCGTCGATGTCGCGCCGGCGCGACTGTGCCTGGCGCAGTTCGAGTTCGCGCGCCTTCAGCACCTGCGCGGCGGCCGCGAACTCCTCCTCCATCTCACGCAGGGACTGGCGCAGCAACGTTTCGGGTTCCTCGAGACGGTCGAGGACGGCGTGCACGTCCGCACGCAGCAGTCGGGCAAAGCGGTTCATCAGTGCCATCGCGGCTCTCCTTCGGCGATGGCGCAAGTCTGGAAACGGCAGCGCCGCGGCAGTAGACGCGGCGACGTAAATTCGGCGCGCGCGGGTTTACAAACGATTTACATGCGAGCCTGGCGGCACGTTGCTAGGCTAGGCCGCACCGCGCAGCCGATGGACACGCCGTGCAACGCAAGCCCCGCCTGCTCGTCGTCGAGGATGAAGCCGCGATCCGCGGCGGCCTCGTCGACGTGTTCGTCTACCACGGCTTCGACGTCGACACCGCCGTCGACGGCGAGCACGGCCTCGCGCTGGCGCTGTCCGGCCGTTATGACCTGATCCTGCTCGACGTGATGCTGCCGCGGTGCGACGGCTATTCGGTCTGCGAGGCGGTGCGTGCCGTCGATCGCGCACAGCCCATCATCATGCTGACGGCGAAGTCCGCCGAAGCCGACGTGATCCAGGGTCTGAGCCTCGGCGCCGACGACTACGTCGCGAAACCCTTTTCCGTCGCGCAACTCGTGCTGCGCGTGCAGGCGGTGCTGCGCCGCACGCGCAGCGAGCCGGCGGCCGCCGCGATCCGCCTCAACGACGGTATCGAGATCGACACGCGCAACCTGAGTGCCTGCATCGGCGCGGACGACGTACAGTTCACGCGGCGCGAGATCGAGGTACTGCAGTACCTGGCCGCGAACGCCGAGCGTCCGGTGCCGCGCGAGGAACTGCTGCACAAGGTGTGGG
>CAMLSI010000225.1 GCA_946482585.1 uncultured Lysobacteraceae bacterium | reverse complement strand
CCTTGCCTTCCATGACGGGCTTGGCCGCGAGCGGCCCGATCGCGCCCAGCCCCAGCACCGCGGTGCCGTTGGTGATGACCGCCACCAGGTTGCCGCGCGCCGTGACCGTGGACACTTCGCCGGGGTCGTCGACGATGGCTTCGCAGGCCGCGGCCACGCCCGGCGAATACGCCAGCGCGAGATCGCGCTGCGTCAGCATGGGCTTGGTCGCTACGACCTTGATCTTTCCGGCGGGAGCGAGACGGTGGTATTCGAGGGCGGCTTTCTTCAGTTCGTCAGCGTTGGACATGGCGACCGTAGGAGTGGGCAGCGCTGGAAGCGCTTGCTGCGCAAGGGAAATTTGACGGAGCCGGACTATAGCACAGGGGTCTGGCGCGTCCTTGACGCGTAGCGGCACGGCTGTGCGGGAAATGACGGAACGACATCGCCACGCGCAACGCGAACCGGTGGCGGCTCACCAGCAGGCTGTCGGGAAACCGTCTGCCGACGCGATCCCGACAGGGATCGATTCTCGGAGAACGTGCGCAATCTTCGCTTGCGCGTTCGATGGAGAAACGGGCGTCTGGCTGTTTCTCCGACCCTCAGCAGGGCGCGCGCCGCCGCTGAAACGTCATCGCGGTGAAATCGTGCAGCAGGCGCTCCTCGCCGACATCGCCGTCGCCGGACATGGTCCGGCCGCATGCGTCACCGCATCCGGCGTCTACGGCTCGCGCGCACTATTTCGGCACCCACTTCGACCAATGCGTGTTCGGATTCGCGCTCGCGGGAAACGCCGCGAAATCGTTGCTCGCGATCGCCTGCGCGAGAGCGCGAAACGTGTCGGTGGCGCTCGGCGGGCAGTCGAAATCCGGATGCTGCCATTCGTCGAGCACGAGCACGCGCTCGAACCCGGCCGGAACGAATCGCGCGCGCTCCTGCGCCGTCGTCAGCAGGGCCTCGCGATGGTCGGCCAGCAGCGCGACGCCGGTCCAGAAACCGACGTCCTCGCTGATCTCCTCGTCGGCGCGCACGTCGAGTGCATCCAGCGCGATCTCGCGTCCACGCACCTCGACGGAGGCGACTTCGAGGCCATCGTCATCGGTTTCGACTTTCGCGGGCTCGGTCAGGCGATCGTCGGTGAATCCCTGCTTGCCGTCCGCGCCGGGGCCGACGAGTTCGATCATGCCGGCGATGCCGCCGAGGCCCGGCCACCAGACCGCCGAGTCGAACAGCAGCATCCAGTCCCGTTGCGGCGACGCATAGACGTGCAGTCGCACCGCGAGGTAATCGATGTTCATGTTGCCCAGACAGGGCATCTCGAATTTTTCGTAACGCTGGTCGAGATAACGCAGGATGGCAGTCGCGTCGGCGGTCATGGGCGGCGCTCATCGGCAGGTGAGCCGAGTCTAGCCGCGGGCCGGGCGGAAAAAAGAAGGCCCCGCGAGCGGGGCCTTCGCAATGAAACGTCGCGTACGCGATCGCGCGGATCAGCCGGCCTTCTTGGCTTCGCCGGCCTTCAGCGTTTCGGTGGTGATGTGGATCTTCACCTCGTCGCTGACGTTCGGCACGTAGTTGCCCATGCCGAAATCCGAGCGCTTGACGACCGTCGACGCGTCGAAGCCGGCGGCCGGCTTCTTCGCCATCGGGTGGTCGCCGATCTTGTTCACGGTGACGTCGAGCACGGTCGACTTGGTCACGCCGTGGATGGTCAGGTCGCCCGTGACCTTGAGCTTGTTGTCGCCGGCCTTCTCGACCTTGGTGCTCTTGAAGGTCGCGGTCGGGAACTTGGCGAGATCGAAGAAATCGCCGCTGCGCAGGTGCTCGTCGAACTTCGGCACATCGGTGCGCAGGCTGTCGACCGGGATCGTGACCGAGACCGTCGACTTGGTCAGATCAGCCGTGTCGAGCAGGACTTCGCCTTCGACCTTGGCGAAACGTGCGGACGGATTCGACAGGCCGAAGTGCGTCCACGAGAACACGACATTGGTGTGGTTGCCGTCGAACTCGTACTTGTCGGCCGCGACGGCGGTCAGGGAAGCAGTGGCGAGAGCGGCAGCGAGAGCGAGCTTGCGAAACATGGGGGAAACCTCCGGGAGTGTGGGACTGCGGATCAGGCGATGCGGCAGGCCTGGTCGAAAGTGAAGCGCGGGTTGCGCGGTTTCAATACCGCAGGGTTGCCGTACCCGATATTGACGAGGAAGTTCGACTTGACCTGCGTACCGGCGAAGAACAGCTCGTCGGCGAGCGCATTGTCGAAGCCCGACATCGGGCCGCAATCCAGGCCGAGCGCACGCGCGGCGACGATGAGGTAGGCCCCCTGCAGCGACGCGTTGCGGAAGGCGGTGTTGTGGATGACCTCGGGTTTGCCTTCGAACCACGAGCGTGCCCCGGTGTTCGGGAACAGCAGGTCCATGTGTTCGTAGAACGCGTAGTCGCTGCCGATCAGCGCCGTGACCGGCGCCGCCATCGTCTGCGCGACGTTGCCGTTGTCGAGCGTGCGGCGCAGCAGCGCCTTGGCTTCGGGCGAGCGGATGAACACGATGCGCGCAGGCGAGCAGTTCGCGCTGGTCGGCGCCATCTTCGCGAGATCGTAGATCTGCGCGAGCTGGGCGTCGGTCACGGGCTGATCGAGCCAGGCTCGGTCGGAGCCGCGAAAGGTTCGGGCCTCGTTGAACAGCTGATCGATAGCGGCGGCGGCAATCGGGGTGTGCGACATGGGTCTTCCTGGCAGGCGACCGCGGCTATCCTGAGGACGCGCAGTGTAGGGTGGGGTGAAAAGGGGGTCATTGTGCCCGCCGAAAACAGATTGGTGAACCGCGCTCTACAATGCCTGACTTTTGTGCAGAAATTGGCCATGCCGGAAACAGCCACGACCTGCTGGGTCATCACTGACGGTGCCGCGGGCAACGAGCGCCAGGCGCTGGCGCTCGCCGGACGGCTGGCCGGAGCCGTGCGGGTGTGGCAGCTCGAACCGTCCGCGCCGTGGTCGTGGTTCGCGCCGCGCCTGCTGCTCGGCGCACGCGCGGCGTTGCCGGCAGTACAGCGCGCGCAATTCGCCGCGCCGTGGCCCGCGCTCGCGATCGGCTGCGGACGCAGCGCTGCCCTGTTCACGCGCGCGCTGCGCCGCTGGAGCGGCGGGCGCACGTTCACGGTGCAGATCCTCGATCCACGTATCGCGCCGGGGGAATACGATCTCGTCGTCGCACCGCAGCACGACCGGCTGGCGGGATCCAATGTGATCACCACGCTGGGCTCGCTGAATCCGATCGACGATGCCTGGCTCGCCGACGGCGCCGCGGCGTTTCCCGATCTGGCCGCCCTGCCCGCGCCGCGCCGTGCGGTACTGATCGGTGCGAACCATCGCGACGTCGCGATCGACACGCAGTACTGCGTCGCGCTCATCGAAGCCTTCGCGAAACAATACGAGCGCCACGGCGGCAGCTTTCTCGTGACGACGTCGCGCCGCACACCGGCCGTGCTGGCCGATTACCTGCGCAGCGCGTTCGCGCGCTTTCCGGGCGTTTTCTGGGGCGGCACGCAGGACGGAGCGAATCCCTACGCGGGGTTGCTCGCGCACGCGCAATCGATCTTCGTCACGCCCGATTCGGTCAACATGCTGTCAGAGGCCTGTGCGGTCGGCGTACCGGTGTACAGCTGGTGGACGCAGCCGGCGCGCGGCAAGCTCGCGCGGTTCCACGAAGCCCTCGTGCACAGCGCGCAGCTGCGCCTGCTCGGCCAGCCGCCGCCGGAACATCGCCCGCCCGCCCTGCGCGAGACCGCGACGGTCGCCGCCGACGTCGCGCGGCGCTGGCGCGCGTTTCGCGACGCCGGCGCGCGCATCGGCTGAGTGTGCGCGACGCGCGCCTGTCCTGCCGGACCTGATGGGACGTCGATAGCCGCGCGCTAGAGATCCGCGGCCACCCGCCAGACGTTCTCCGCTCCGACGCGCTGTTCCCATGCCTGATAGCTGGCCAGGAGCGGACGGGCGTAGTCGGGCAAATCGTGGTCCGGCGGCTCGCTGACAAGGAACGGCATGCCTTCCTTGAACCACTCGGGGGTTCGCTGCCGCCCGAGCAGGCCGAGCTGCTGCGCCTGCAGCATGTGGATGTACTCGTGCTCCACTATGTGGGCGACCCACGACTCGGGCGGAAGAATCACGCCCCAGTCGAACAGGGTCGCGCCGCGCTCCATGCCCCCGCCGAACGAGTGGTAGCACGCACGGGTCGAACAGAACACGGTGAGCGGTTCCTGCTCCAGCGGAACGAGCTTTCGACCCACCGCTGCAACCGCGTCGCGTTGCAACTGTCGAGCCCGGGCGAGCAGCGACGGCTCTTCGACGCAGACGCGGGCGACACAGGTCACGCCGTTCCACGTCGGCGCCAGAATCCGGACGGGCTTGAACGTCGTCCAGGCGATCGCCGGCGAAGCCACCGACAGGACGGCGATGAACAGTGCCAATGTACGAAATGCGTTCATGAGCGGCTAGCGCCTGAAAAGGGAGCCGTGTCGCGAAGCGGCGCCGACTCGAATGGACTGCCAGTGTGTTGTCGACGCTTCGGTGCAGCGACGACCGCGAAGACTCAACGTCGCAGAATCTTCTCCATCGCTCTGCCTTTGGCGAGCTCGTCGACGAGCTTATCTAGCTGGCGGATTCTCCGCATCAGCGGATCCTCGACGTCCTCCACGCGAACACCACAGACCACGCCTTTGACGAGCGAACTGTTCGGGTGAATCGCCGGCGCCTGGGCGAAGAAGGTTTCGAAGTCGGTCCTGTGTTCGATCTGCCGCTGCAGACCTGCCTGGTCGTAACCGGTGAGCCAGCGGATCACGCGATCGACCTCGTCCTGCGTGCGGCCTTTGCGCGTCGCCTTCGCCACGTACATCGGGTACACCGCCGCGAAGGGCGTCGCGAAGATTCGATGTCCAGGCATCCTGATGTCCTCCTCCTGTCGTGCCCTGCGTGCGGAAAGGTCGGCAGGCCGGCCCCGTCGCGCACGCAGGGCGTCAACCGGAACTATTTTTCTTTTTCCACAACGATAACAATTCCCCCTCGCGTGCGGCACCGATGCCCGCGCGCGGCTTCGCCTGCCGCTCGGCCGGCTGCTCCTTCCACCAGGCCAGCGTGTCGGATGCGGTCGTCGCGAGCGGGCGGAACGTGAGGCCGCGCTCGCGCGCTCGCGCCGCGCTGCGCCGCGCGAAACCGGCGGAGTCGCCGTCGGCCGGAATCCAGACCGGCAGGTCGCTCCAGGGCGCCACGTTCTGCGCGTCGAGGAAGGCTCTGTCGACCCAGGTGAACGTCGCGCCGGAAGTCAGCGCGCCGCGCACGCCCTGCAGCATCGCCCGCATCGTCAGGGTCTCGGCGGGACCGGTCGCATTGAAGGTGCCGAACGCGCGCTGCTCGGCCATGCGTATGGTCCATTCGGCGAGATCGCGCGCATCGATGAATTGCACCGGATCGGCGCCGTCGCCCGGCGCAAGCACTTCGCCGCCGCGCGTGATGCGGGCCGGCCAGTAGGTGAAGCGATCGGTCTCGTCGCCGGGACCGACGATGAGGCCGGGCCGGATGATCGTCGCGCGATCGCCGAACCAGTGCTTCACCTCTTCTTCCGAGCGCGCCTTCAGCGGTCCGTACAACCCCAGGTCCGCACGCAGGGTTTCCTGCGTTTCCTTCATCGCATCGGCGCCTTCGTAACGGGCGAGGGCCGCGGTTTCGTCGGCGCCGGGCGTATCGTTCGCGGCATAGACCGAGATCGTCGAAATGAAGATGTAGTGGCCGACCTTGCCTTTCAGCGCCCGGCCCGCGTCACGCACCCAGAACGGCAAGGTCGTCGGGTTGTCGATGCAGACGTCCCACTCGCGCCCGTCGAGCGCGGTCAGATCGCCGCTGTTGCGATCGCCCTGCAGTGCTTCGACCTCGCCGGGCCATTCTCTGGGTTGGCGGCCACGATTGAACAACGTGACCTTGTGTCCGCGCGCGAGTGCGTAACGCACCTGGTGCGGCCCGGTGAATCCAGTACCGCCCAGGATGAGGATGCGCAGCGCCTTGTTCGGGGATTCCGCATGCGCAGCCGGCACGAGCGAGCGCGCCGTCCAGGCGGCCGCGGCCGCCGCGGTGAGTTGCAACCATCGACGACGATCGACCATGGATGAGCTCCGGCGTTGAACGAGGCGGCGGGTCCGGCGCGACATCGCGCGACGGCGCGGCGTTCGGCGGAGCTCCGACGGCCGCATCATCGTCCGCGGCGGCGAACGCGGTCCCGTGCCGGACGACACGGAGCGAACGCGCAGCCACGCCAGCGCCGGAAGAGACTGCGGCAGGACTCGCTGAATTCCTGCGCACCGTGGCGCATCGCGGGGCCGCGCCGAAATCGGGGACCTTGCGTGTTCGCGGGCAACACGGCCGCTCAGGCACAATCTCGTCATTTCCGCGATCCGCGCCGGAGTTTCCCATGCCCACCGCCCTGCTGAGTCAGCTCTACCCGGCCCATCTGGCCACGCTGCAGAACCGCGCGAGCGCCGCGCTCGCGCGCGGCGGGTTCGATCATCTGGTGATCGCCGCGGGACAGCCGCACTACCAGTTCCTGGACGACATGCCGTATCCGTTCCAGGTCAATCCGCACTTCAAGCACTGGCTGCCGGTGACCAAGGCGCCCGGTTCGTGGATCGTGGTCACGCCGGGGCAGCGGCCCAAGCTCGTCTACCTGCAGCCGCACGACTACTGGCACGTCGTGCCCGAGGCGCCGGCCGGCTACTGGGTCGAGCACTTCGACATCGTCATCGTGCGCGAGGCGCGCGAAGCCGCGGCGCATCTGCCGGCCCAGATCGAGCGCTGCGCGATCCTCGGCGAGGACGCCGCGACTGTCGGTTCGCATCGTCCCGCCAATCCGCAGGCCGTCCTCGACTACCTGCACTACCACCGGGCGTGGAAGACCGAGTACGAGCTCGCGATGATGCGCGTCGCCTCGCATCTCGGCGTGCGCGCGCATCGCGCGGCGGAAGCGGCGTTCCGGAGCGGAGCGTCGGAATACGCGATTCACATGGCCTACCTCGGCGCGGCGCGCGAGACCGAGAACGAACTGCCCTACGGCAACATCATCGGCCTCAACGAACACGGCGCCGTGCTGCACTACATGAATCTCGAGCGCAATCCGCCGGTGGTCTCGCATTCGCTGCTGATCGATGCGGGCGCGAGCTTCCACGGCTATGCCTGCGACATCACGCGCACGTATGCCGGCAGCCGCGCGCCCGAGTTCCAGCAGCTCGTCGACGCGGTCGATCGCGCACAGCGGGATTTCTGCAGCCAGGTGCGCGCCGGCACGCGTTATCCGGAGCTGCACGTCCATGCGCATCACGTGCTCGCCGGCATCCTGCGCGAGCAGGGCTTCATCCGCATGAGCGCCGAAAGCGCGGTCGAATCCGGCGTCTCTCGCGTGTTCTTCCCGCATGGACTCGGCCACTACATCGGTCTGCAGGTGCACGACATCGGCGGCTTCCAGGCCGGCGAGGACGGCGGCACGCTGCCCAAGCCGGACGGCCATCCCTATCTGCGCCTGACCCGCACTATCGACGCGGGCCAGGTCATGACCATCGAGCCGGGCATCTATTTCATCGACATGCTGCTGGCCGAACTCAAGCAGACGCCGCAGGCGCGCGACATCGACTGGGACAAGGTCGACGCATTCCGGAAGTACGGCGGCGTGCGCATCGAGGACGACGTGGCCTGCACGGCGGGCGAGCCGGAAAACCTGACTCGCGACGCGTTCACCGCCTTGAATTGATCAGGCCGGCCGCGATATCGCGTACCGTACGGGAAATCGGGGAGCTCGTATCCGCATGCGTGACAAAGCACCACGCCTGTTCAGCCGTGACCGCGAAGTCGAACGCCACCGCCGCCTGATCGAACGCCTGCATTCGCCGCGACTGCAGATGGCGTTCATTGCGGCATTGACCGGCGCCAGCGGCCTGCTCGCCTCGTATCTGCTGCGTCTGGCCGGACTGTCGTCCATGGCGTTGCGCTACCCGGTCGCGGTGGGCATCGCCTACGTCGCGTTCCTGTTCTTTCTGTGGTGCTGGCTGCGCTGGGGCGACAGCAACGACAGTGAAGTCGAGGAGGTCGTCGACGTGGTCGACCTCGGCACGGATTTCAGCGGCAGCGGCTCGCACGCCGCGGACGGCGCATCCGACGGCGGCGACCTCGATCTCGACGTGGGCGGCGACGAAGGCGCGCTCATCGGGGTCATCATCGTCGCCGTGGTCGCGCTGTTCGGCGCGCTGTTTGCGGCGTTTTCCATCATTTCCGTCGCTCCGGTGCTGTTCGCCGAACTGCTCGTGGACGCGGCGCTGGCCGGCGGCCTGTACCGGCACGTGCGCGGCATCGATCGCGAACGCCATTGGCTGA
>CAMLSI010000224.1 GCA_946482585.1 uncultured Lysobacteraceae bacterium | reverse complement strand
GCGTCGCCATCGCGGTGTCGAACAATGCCTTCGATACCGTTCCCTGCTTGACCAGATCCTGCTGGCGCAGGTACTGGCGGTCGGCGTCGTTCGCCATGGCCTGCACGTCCTTGAGCTGCGCGGCCTGCTGGCTCGACGTGAGTTCGACGAGCACGTCGCCCGCGGAGACGGCCTGGCCGTCGGCGAAGTTCACGCGGCGCACGGTCTCGGTGATCTTCGCAGTCAGGGTGATCGATTCGTTCGCCTGCGCCGTGCCCAGCGCCTCGATCACGTCGGACCACGGCTTGGTCTGGAGCGTCTGCGCAGTGACCTTGGCCGGCGCCGCCTGAACGGGTTTCTTGGCCGGATCCTCGCCGCTGCAGGCGACCAGCGTGCAGCAGGCGACGAGGAACGACAGTGGCAGGTAACGCTTGAACATCATCGGCTTCCTTGTCCGCCGCTCGCGGCGGACGCGGACGGCGGGCGCCGGCACCGTCATGCGGCGCGGCTCGATTTCATGGCGGAGGCCGCCGGGCGGCGACCATCCTACGCCGGCGGTGTGGCGCGCGAGTGAATCAGTGATCGGCCGCCGCGGCTGCCGGCATCGGCGCAGCCTGGCGATCCGGCCGCCGGAACAACAACAGCAACGGTATCGCAGCTAGCGTGAGGATCATCATCAGCCAGAAGTCATTGAGGAAGGCAATTGCGGCAGCCTGACGGGAAACTTCGCCATTCAGTGCAGCCAGGCCTGCGGCGCTGTGCAGATCGATGCCGGCCGGCAGGGGCGTGTGGCCGTAGGGCGTGATCCGGCTCGCGAGCTCGGCGTGATTGGTCTGCGTGCCGCGCGACAGCATCGTCATCACGAGCGAGATGCCGATGCTCGACCCCAGATTGCGCGTGAGGCTGAACATGCCGGCGGCCTCGGTGCGGCGCTGCATCGGCAAGGTCGCGTAGGCCATGGTCGAGACCGGCACGAACACGAGGCCGAGGCCCAGCCCCTGGATCACGCCGGCCCAGATCACCGGCGAGGCCGGCATGTCGGCGCTGAAATGCGCCATTTGCCACAAAGATACAACCGTGAGCAGCAGCCCGGCGAGGATCAGCGCGCGCGCGTCGATGCCGCGCGCGAGCAGGCGGCCGACGACGAGCATCGCGACCAGCGTGCCGACGCCGCGCGGCGCCATCAGCATGCCCGTGGTCACGACCGGATAGCCCATGAGGCTCTGCAGGTACGGCGGCAGCAGCGCCATCGTCGCGAACAGCACGATGCCGATGACGAAAATGAAGATGTTGCCCGACAGGAAACTGCGGTCGCGCAACAGACCGAGATCGAGGAACGGCCGCTCGGCGTTGCGCCAGTGCACCCAGTACAGATAGAAGCCGAGGAACGCGACGGCCGCTTCGACCTGGATCTCGAGCGCGGAGAACCAATCCTTCTGCTCGCCGCGGTCGAGCATCAACTGAAGACCGCCTATGCCCGCCGCGAGCAGCGCGAAACCGCGCCAGTCGAAACGGTAGTCGTGCGCGTCGTCGGACGGCACGCTCGCGAGCACGCCGAGCAGCGCCGCGATACCGATCGGCACGTTGATCAGGAACACCCAGTGCCAGCTGTAGTGGTCGGTGAGCCAGCCGCCGAGCGGCGGCCCCAGGATCGGGCCGACCATCACGCCCATGCCCCACATCGCCATCGCCGCGCCATGCTTTTCGCGCGGAAACACGTCGAGCAGGGTCGATTGCGAAATCGGCACGAGCGCCGCGCCGAACAGACCCTGCAGGACGCGGAACCCGACCATCTGGCCGATGTCGGTCGCGACGGCGCAGAGCACCGAGGCCGCGGTGAAGCCGCCGATCGCGATCGCGAGCAGGCGCCGCCGGCCGAGCTTGGCGGCGAGCCAGCCCGTTGCCGGCGTCGCGATCGCGGCGGCGACGATGTAGGACGTCAGCACCCAGGACACCTGGTCCTGCGTCGCCGACAGCGCGCCCTGCATGTCGGGCAGCGCGACGTTCGCGATCGTCGTGTCGATGACCTGCATCAGGGTCGCGAGCATCACTGACGCGACCAGCAACGGCAGGTTGGCGACTTCGCGATGGGTGGCGGTACCGCTCATGACGGACGATCCGCGGCCGGACTCAGCGGCTCGCGACCGGCGGCTCGACGGCGCCGTGTCCGAACAGCTGCGTATAGCGCGCGCGTTCGCGGCCCGTGTCGATCTCGACTTCGGCGCTCATGCCGGCACGCAGCTGCGGCAGGCCGGCCCCGGTCGAAAGCGCCAGGCGCACCGGAATGCGCTGCACGATCTTGACCCAGTTGCCGGTCGCGTTCTGCGCCGGCAGCACGGCGAACTCCGCCCCGGAGGCCGGGCTGATGGACGCGACGCGCGCGTTCCAGTGCCTGCCCGGGTAGGTGTCGATCGCAATCTGCGCGGACTGGCCGATCGCAACGTTGGTCAGGTCGGTTTCCTTGAAGTTGGCCTCGACCCAGAGCGTCTGCGTCGCGATCAGCGGCATCGCCGGCTGGCCGACAGTGAGGAATTCGCCGACCTGCAGATCGGTCTTGCCGATGACGCCATCGACCGGCGCACGCACCTGTGCATGCGAGAGATCGAGCTGCGCCTGCGCGAGCTGCGCCATGGCGAGCTTGTAGCCCGGCAAGGTGTCGTTCGGCGCGCTCGGCAATCCGCCGAGCAGGTTCTGCGCGCGCGCGACCGCCGCGGCATTCGCGTCACGCTTGCCTCGCGTGCTCGCGACCGTGTTCGCGGCGTCGTCGAGCGCCTGCTGCGCGACGAGTCCGCGCTGGCGCAGGTCCTGCACGCGCTCGTACTGCTGCTGCGCATGGTGCAGGTCGGCATCGGCCGAACGCAGATCGGCTTCGGCGCCGCGATAGCCGTTGCGCGCGCCGTCGAGCATGCTGCGCACCGATTCGGCCTGCGCTTCGAGGCGCTGCACGGCGATCTTCAGCGGCTCTTCGTCGATGCGGAACAGCAGGTCGCCGGCCTTGACCGGCTGGTTCTCGCGCACGAGCACGTCGACGACGCGCCCGGCGATCTGCGGCGAGATCGTGATCTGGTCGGCTTGCACGTAGGCGTTGTCGGTGCCCACGTAGCGGCCGCCCGACAGGTAGAAATACCCCGCGATCGCGAGCACCAGTGCCGGGCCCGCAATCCAGAGCAAGGTGTTGGCGCGCTTGCGCGGCGCCGCCGCAGTCGTTTCGGTCGTGGCAGTCATGGCGGTACTCAACGGTTCGTGTTCTTGGAAGCGGCCTCTTCGAGCGCGAGCAGGTTCTGCTTCATGCGCTCGAGCACGCCGAGGCAACTGATCAGTTCGGCGTCGGAGATGCCGGTCAGGGTTTCGTCGCGAAGCCCGGCGGCGATGACTTCCATGTCGTCGAGCACGCCGTCGGCGCGCGGCAAGGTGTGAAGGCGCCAGACGCGACGGTCGTTCGGGTCGGCGCGACGCTCGACGAAACCGGCCTGCTGCAGCCGGTCGATCACGCGACCGACCGGAATCGGCTCCATTTCGAGCAGCTCGGCCAAGGCTTTCTGGCTGATGCCTTCGTGGCGGTGAATGATCTTGATCGCGCGCCACTGCGCGCGGGTCAGACCCAGCGGCTCGGCGCGACGGTCGAAGTGCTTGCGCAGCAGCCGCGTGACGTCGAGCAGCGGGTAGGCGAAGTTCGAGCGGGGATCTGAGCTGTTCATGGCTGCCGCAGACATTATTGCCTAGGCAGTTATTTTTCAATGCCGGCGAGCCCATTGACCGGCTAGACCAAGGTCTAGGCCCGCGGCGCCCGGAAATCGCACGGGACTGCGCCCGGCTCGCCGCGGGAATCCGAGTTAGCGGAAAAGCTCTAGGATTCGCGCATGCAGGTCATCATCGAAGCCATCGAAGCCGACATCACGACCCTGGCGCTCGACGCCATCGTGAACGCGGCCAACGAAAGCCTCTCCGGCGGCGGCGGCGTCGACGGCGCGATCCATCGTGCGGCCGGGCCCGGCCTCATGGACGAATGCCGTGCGATTCCGATGCTGCGGCCGTACGTGCGCTGCCCCACGGGCGAGGCCGTGATCACCGGCGGGCATCGCCTGCCGGCGCGCCACGTGATCCATACGGTCGGGCCGGTCTGGTACGGCGGCGACAAGGGCGAGCCGGCGCTGCTCGCATCGTGCTATCGGCGCTGCCTCGCGCTCGCGCGCGAACAGGGCCTGGCCAGCATCGCGTTTCCGGCGATCAGCTGCGGCGTGTTCGGCTATCCGCTGGCCGAAGCCGTCGCGATCGCGGTCGCCGAAGCGCGCGCGATCGCCGACGAACCCGGCTCGCTCGCGCGCATCGTGTTCTGCTGTTTCGGCGCCAGGGCGCTGGACGCGTATCGCGACGCCCTGGCCGACTGATGCCCCGGCAATTCCGGCCGCCGCGCGGCAGCGATACGCACCCTCGGTTTCCGCAGTCCTGGCGCCTGCGCGACCCGCAGCTCGTCGCCGACACGCGCACCAGCCGCATCTGGCGCGTGCGCCGCGGCGACGGCACGGCGATCGTCAAGGCGCTCAAGCCGGGCGGTCACGACATCGCAGCGACGCGCGCTTTCGCGCGCTGGCAGCGCGGCCGCGGCATAGTGCGGCTGTATGCGGCGAACGGCGCCCTGCAGTTGCTCGAGGACGCCGGCGACGTCGCGCTGAGCACGGTGCTCGCACGCGACGGCGACGCCGTCGCGACCGAAATCGCCGCCGACGTGCTCGCGCGGCTCGCTTCGGCATCGACATCGCGCCGCGCGCCGCCGGCGGACCTGCAGCCGCTGTCGCGTCATTTCGCCAGCCTGTTCGCTCGCGCACGCGGCGCCCCGGCCGGCGATCCCTATCGCGACGCGGCGCGCTTGGCCGAACGCCTGCTGCGCAACGCGCGCGACGAGCGTCCGCTGCACGGCGACCTGCATCACGACAACCTCCTGCACGGCCCGCGCGGATGGCTCGCGGTCGACGCGAACGGCCTCTACGGCGATCCCGCGTTCGAGGCCGCGAACCTGCTGTACAACCCGCTCGATCGCGACGATCTCTGCCTCGACGCCGAGGTGCTGCATCGCCGCGCGGAAACCTATGCACGCGCGCTGTCGCTCGAACTGCCGCAGATCCTCGGCCATGCCTATCTCTACGGCTGCCTGTCCGCCGCCTGGCACGCGGAAGACGGCAACACGCTCGAGGAGGCGCGCGAACTTCGCATCGCCGAGGCGGTCATTGCGCTGGCCCGCGCGGTGTAGCCGCGCCGCTCGCCGACGCGCCACCGCATGACCTGCGTGCGGCAGCCGCATGCTAGTTTCGGCGTTCTCAGGGGATTCGTTCCGCCATCGGAGAGCAAGCATGCATCGGGTCATCGCCGCGCGGCTGTCGTCCTTGATTCCATTTTTGGTCATTTCGCTTTTTTCTCCGACTCCGGCCCAGGCCGATCCGCCCGCAGTCGGATCGCGCGGCGCCGTCGTCGCCGACCCGACGATCCCGCTGCCGCCCGGCGAACCCTGTGTCGTGCCGCTCTACCAGGACGAGACCTTCAGCGATTTTTCGCTGCACGATTTCAGCTACGCGCCGCCGGCCGGCTGCCCCGGCCCGTACGCGAAGATCGTCCTGCGTGCCGATTTCTCGGTCACGACTGGGCGCCAGTTCGACCGCAGCGCCAACCTCTGGATCGGCGCGGTCAATCTCTATTTCGGCACGACGCAGGAACCCTCGGCCATCGATGCGCCGCGCTGGCGCATCGAGCGCGACATCAGCGACTACGTGAGCCTGCTCGCGACGCCGCAGAGCGGCAAGATCGACCTCGGCAACATCGTCAACGACACCTACACCGGCATCCTGCACGGCGATGCGGAAATCCGCTTCTATCGTGAAACCACGGACCGCCCCGACCGGCCGCGCCGGCCCGACCGCGTGCTGCCGATGAGCAGCAGCGCACTCGGCGGCGTGACCGACCTCAACGGCAGCAACGCACAGTTCGCGCGCACGTTCACGCTGCCGCAGAACATCGAGCGCGTGTTCCTCGATGTCGTCGCACAGAGTCAGGGCGGCGACGAATTCTGGATGACCTGCGTGCCCGACGATCTCGCCGAGCAGCTGCAGTCCTGCGGCCATACGGCGTTCCGCGAAACGCTGGTGCGCATCGACGGCGAACCGGCCGGCGTGGCCCATGTCTATCCATGGCTCTACACCGGCGCGATCGACCCCGGACTCTGGCGCCCGATCCCGGCGCCGCAGACCTTCTCGTTCGAACCCTGGCGCGTCGACCTCACGCCGTTCGCGGCGAAGCTCAACGACGGCGTGCCGCACACCGTTTCGCTGTCGGTCCACAACGCGGGGGACCGCTTCTCGATGGCGGCGAACCTGCTGCTGTTTCTCGACGCCGGACGCAGCGTCGTGACGGGCGAGCTCACCGAAAACACGGTGGCCGCAGAATCGATACCGCGCGCGACGCGCAACGTGACCGAGAACGGCGGCGTCCTCTCGGCCGGCATCAGCATCGAATCGGTGCGCGGTCACACCATTGCGGGCTATCTCGACACGTCGAAGGGACGCGTCACGACGACGATCACGCAGCGGCTCGACTTCAGCAACTACCAGCAATTCCGCATTTCCGACAGCGCCTACACGCAGGACATCAACCAGACGTCCTCGTCCGACACGGTGACGCGCCGCACGCAGAACAGCCGCACGACGATACTGCGCGACGAACGCTTCCTGCCGCTCTCCATCGCCTACAAATACGAGGCACTGACTGTGGGCGCACGGCAGACCACGCACGTCGCGCAGAAGATCGCGCGAGCGCTCGATGCCGGCACCGAAGGCTGGCCGCTGCGTTCCGCCATCAGCGTGAGCGAGATCGACAACACGGGCTCGCTGCTGTTCGCCGCCGACGGCAGCCTCGCTCTGCGCGAAGCCCAGAAAGGGCTGCAGGCCTTTCGCTACGAAGACCCGTTCGGCGCCTGCTACCGGCGCGTGCTGGAAGCCGAACGCGGCGCGATCACGCGCGTGACCGACGGCGACGGCTGTCCCGGCAGCCGCAACGAACTGCGTTCGTTCGATCATTTCCACAACTACGCATCGGCACACTACGGCGCGTCGGTGCAGTTGTTGCCTTGATCGCGCAGGCCGTTCCCGGGTTGCCTTGATCGCGCAGGCCGTGCCCGGGTTGCCGTGATCGCGGCGAACCCGGCCGGCCCATGACAGAAAACGAAAACGCCGGCGCAAGGCCGGCGTTTTCGTCATTCGATGTGCTGCGGGATCAGGCCGACTTCTTCCACTGGCCCAGCGCGGCGAGGCCGTTTTCGCGCGCACGCTGCGCGACGGTCTTCTGCGCGTCGGCGAAGTTCTGCGTCATGTCCTTCGACCAGAGCTTCAGCGCAGCCGACTGCATCGCGCGGCCGTAGGAGAAGCTCAGCGGCCACGGATGCGGGCCCATCTGGTTCATCGCGTTGAGATGCGCCGTCGCGGCTTCGTCGGACTGGCCGCCCGAGAGGAACACGATGCCCGGCAGCGAGGCCGGCACGCTGGCCTTGAGGCAGCGCACGGTCGCTTCGGCGACTTCGTCGACGCTGGCCTGTACCGGACAGTCCTTGCCCGAGACGACCATGCTGGCCTTCAGGATCGTGCCTTCGAGCATGACGTTCTGCTCGTACAGCGAGGCGAACAGCGAACGCAGCGTCACTTCGGTCACGTCGTAGCAGACGTCGAGATCGTGCGAACCGTCCATGAGCACTTCGGGCTCGACCATCGGCACGATGCCGGCTTCCTGGCACAGCGCGGCGTAGCGCGCGAGCGCGTGGCAGTTGGCTTCGATGCAGGTCGAGCTCGGCATGTCGTCGCCGATCGTGATGACGGCGCGCCACTTGGCGAACTTGGCGCCGAGGCTCGCGTATTCCTTGAGGCGGTCACGCAGGCCGTCGAGGCCTTCGGTCACGAGTTCGCCCGGGAAACCGGCCAGCGGCTGCGGGCCCTTGTCGACCTTGATGCCCGGCAGGATGCCGTTGTCGAGCATGAGTTTGGTGAACGGAACGCCGGCCCGGGTCGACTGGCGCAGCGTTTCGTCATAGAGGATCGCGCCGGAGATGTGATCGGACAGATTCGGCGCGGTCAGCAGCATTTCGCGATAGGCGCGACGATTCTCTTCCGTGCATTCGATGCCGACGGCATGATGACCAACGCGGCCTTGGCCCAAGCGGGCGAGGCGGATGCGGTGATCCGCACGCTGCTGGCCGATGGGGCCGTCGATCATATCGATGCCCACAATGCGACCCGAGGCTGCTTCGCCGCGCGGATCGACCGGGCCTAGATTGGCTTGGTGAAGAAGCGGGTGAACGGCGTATCGATATAGTCGCCGAACGGCCCGCAAGGCTCGAACCCTTCGCGGTTGTAAAGGCGCAGCGC
>CAMLSI010000223.1 GCA_946482585.1 uncultured Lysobacteraceae bacterium | reverse complement strand
TCGTGGCTGCGGGCCTTGCGCAGGCGCCAGGCCTGCCAGCGCCAGAACCAGCGGATTCGCCAGCTCGAAAGGTATTTCGGGGAACCGCCGGGAATCGCTGACGCTGTCCCATCCGTTAGGCCGACCGGACTGGCTGCCATGACTGATCTCCCCTGTGAGACGTCATTAACGAGCGGAATCTGGGGAAACGGACTATCCCTCTGCGCGGCCGGTACGACAAGTAAAAAAACATGGCGACGAGCATGGCTCGCGGACGGTCCGGCGGCGCTGCGCCGGAACCCGGCGACGGCCGATGCCGCCCCGGCGCGACGCCTCAGTGCAGCGAACCGCGCAGTTCCCGCAACTGCCGGCGCTCGGCCGAGTCGGGCACGAAGTTCGCTTCGATCACGCCGGCGTTCGCCGCGAGCAGCGCGCGCGCCTCCGTGTCCTGTGCCGCGCCGTGCAGCACGCGGGCAAGGTCGAGCGCGGCCGCCGCCGTCAACGGATGCAACTCGCCGTAGTGCTCGACGAACAGTGCATGAGCCCGGCGCAGCGCCGCGACGGCCGCCGCCGTATCGCGCCGCGCCAGCGCCAGCTGCGCGCGTTCGCGTTCGCGCTGGCCGCGCAACGCGCGGTTGGTCTGCACCGGCGCGGCGTCGAGCTCGGCGAGCGCCGCCGCGGCCTTCTCGGGGAGCCCGGTTCGCCGCAGGAATTCCACGCGCAGCAGCAACGCACGACCGAGGTCGATATGCGTCGCACTGAGCTGCTTCTGCCGTTGCGCGAGCGCGTGATCGACCAGGGGCCGCGCTTCGTCGGCACGTCCCGACCGCAACAGCAGGCGGGCGAGATTGTGTTCGGCGCGCAGGGCCGACGGATCATCGTTACCGAGGCTGGCCCGGCGCAACGCGAGCGATTCGCGGTAGAGCGGCTCTGCAGCGGCGTAGTCGCCGACTTCCTCGAGCGCAACGGCGAGATTGTTGAGCGGCTGCACCAGCGTCGCCGGCAACGCGTTGCGCTCGGCGCGGCGGATGCGCAACGCCTCGCGATAGGCATCCATCGCCTCGGGATAGCGGCCGGCGTCCTGCAGCGCCGAGCCCAGTTCGTTGTAGCCGCTCGCGACGTGATCGTCCTCGCCGGTGAGCTGGCGCTGCAGTGCGATGGCCTCGCGGAACGTGCGCACGCCTTCGTCGTAGCGCTTGCTCCTGACCAGCGCCTCGGCATAACCGTTGAGGCTGATGACCACCGAGGGGTGCACGTCGCCGCCGCGCAGCTTGCGCTTGCCCGCGAGCGTTTCCTCGTACAACGCAATGGCCTCGTCGTACTTCTCCTGATCGACATAGAGCCCGGCGAGGTTGTGCATCACGGCCAGCGCATCGGGCGATTGCGCGCGCCGCCGCACTTCGAGCGCGCGCCGCAGGTAGTCCTCGGCCTCGGCATAGCGCCCGCCGATGTCGCGCAGCACCAGGCCCAGCGTGTTCCACGCATCGGCGAGCTCGGTTTCGTTGCGCGGCACGGCCGCCTCGCGCAGCGCGAGCGAGGCCAGTGCCGACTTCTCGGCATCGCTCTTGAGGCCGTTGTTGTTCTCGACCACGGCCAGATCGGCGAGGCTGCGCGCGCGCTGGCGATCGTAGCCGGCGCCGGCGCCCTGCCACTGGCCGACGCTCGCCTTGTAGAGATCGATCGAGCGTTTCGGCTGGCCGAGCTTGTCCCAGGCGCGTGCGAGCACGTCGAGGAGCTTGGCTTTCACGTCGGGCTTGTCGAGCAGCGTGCCGTCCAGCCGCTGCGTGCTCTCGTCGAGCATCTCCCGGGCGCTGATGTCGCGCCGCGACGGATTCTTTTCGGGATTCGCGAATTCAAAGACCGAGATCAGGAAGTCGCTGACCTGCTCGGCCGTCTCGGCCTGGAGCCGCGCCTCGCGCTCGGCCGCGAGCGCACGGTCGCGTTCGTTGACGAGACGCCAGCTGAAACCGATCGCCATCAGCGCGACGAAAAAACCGGCCGCGAACAGCGGCCAGCGCCGCCGGACCAGACGGCCCAGGCGATAGCGCGCCGACGGCGCGCGCGCATCGATGGGTTTGAGATCGAGATGTCGCTCGATGTCCGCCGCGAGCGCGTCCGCCGAGGCATAGCGCAAGCCCGGATGCTGCGCGGTCGCGCGCTGGATGATCGCGTCGATGTCGCCGCGCAGCTCGCGGCGCCAGGCGCATTGCTCGCCGGCGAGTTCGCTCGCGCGCCGCAGTCCTCTCGACAGCTGCGTGACCGTACGGTCCTCGGCGTCGAGCCGCGCCTTCCGTCCGCTGACGAGTTCGAACAGGATCAGCCCCAGCGAGTAGACGTCGCTCGCCACGCTGATCGGCGCGCCGACCATCTGCTCGGGACTCGCATAGCCCGGCGTGTAATACGCGTCCGGCGAGCGCTCGATCGTGCGGTCGAGCGCCCGCGCGATGCCGAAATCGAGCAGCACGGGCGCACCGTCGGCGCGCACGAGCACGTTGGACGGCTTGAGGTCGCAATGCACGACGAGTCGCTGGTGCGCGAACGCGACCGCACGACAGACGTTGCGGAACAGGCGCAGCCGCGCCTTGAGGCGCAGACGGCGTTCGGCGCACCAGCGGTCGATCGCGATGCCGTCGACGAATTCCATGACGAGATACGGCTGCCCGCCCGGCGTGGCGCCGCCGTCGAGCAGCCGCGCAATGTGCGGATGCTGCAGCCCGGCGAGGATCTGTCGCTCCGCCGTCAGCAGCGCGAGCGCGTCCTCGGTCGGCACGCCGCGCAGCAGCTTGATCGCGACCTGCTGTTCGAAATGGCCGTCGGCGCGCTCGGCGCGATACACCGCGCCCATGCCGCCGCTCGCGAGCTTTTCGGCGAGCCGCCAGGAACCGATGCGGTCGCCGACGTCGAGTTCGGTCTCGGGCAGCTGCGCGAGCAGCGCCGCGACCGGCGTCGCCGCGCGGCGCAGGCCGCGCGTCTCCGCGGCGATCAGCGCCTCGACCTCGGCCACCACGTCGGTGCTCGCGCCACTGCCGCGCAGATGCGCGACGCGCGCCTCGGGCGCGAGGTCGCAGACTTCTTCGAACAACCGGCGCAACTGGGCGAAGCGCGAACCAGTGGGCACGCGCGCGGCCTCAGCTCAGGACGCGATTGAGCCAGGCCCGCGCGAACCGCAGATCGCGGTCCACCGTCGGCACCGAGATGCCGACCACGGCCGCGATCTCCTCGCGCTCCATGCCGGCGAAGTAGCTCATCTCCACGATGCGCGCGACGCGCTGGTCTTCGTCGTGCAGCCGCGTCAGCGCCTGGTCGAGTGCGATCAGGTCGAGCTCGATGCGCTGTCCTTCCGACGCCTCGGCATGACTCAGGGTGACCACGACGATGTCGCCGCCGCGCTTGGCCGACAGCCGCGAGCGGGCCTGATCGACGAGCACCGACCGCATGTGCATCGCGGCGAGCGCAAGGAAATGCGCGCGGTTCTGCCAGTCCGTCTCGGCGCCGAGCAGGCGCACCAGGGCCTCGTGCACGAGCGCGGTCGGCTCCAGCGTCTGCTGCGCGCCCTCGCGCCGCAATCGCACTGCCGCCATCTCCCGCAGGGTGTCGTAGAGCCGCGGCATCAGCCGCTCGAGCGCGAGGCGGTCGCCGCCCCGCCAGGCCTGCAGCAGTTGGGTTACATCACCGACGTCGGACATGAGGAAACCGGAGGCTGGACGCCGGGATTGTGCCCGAACGTTACAGCCCGTGTCGCCGGGTACGGATGAGCCCGCCGAAGCCTGAACGTCCGGCCGGTCACGCGCCCTGCGGCGGCACCTGATCGGGCTCGCCGCGCGCCACGACCACGGCCGCGGCCAGGTCGCCGGTGACGTTGAGCGTCGTGCGCGACATGTCGAGCAGGTGGTTGACGCCGAGGATCAGGCCGATGCCCTCGGGCGGCACGTTGACCATCGCGAGGATCATCATGATGACCGGGATGGATCCGGCCGGAACGCCGGCCGTGCCGACGCCGCCGAGCACGCAGACCCCGAGCACGAACAGCTGCTGCGTCAGCGTGAGATCGACGCCGAAGAACTGCGCGAGGAACAGCACCGTCACGCCTTCGAACAGCGCCGTGCCGTTCTGGTTCGCGGTCGCGCCGACGGTCAGCACGAAACGCGCGATGCGCGGCGGCAGGCGCAGGTTTTCCTCGGCGACCTTGAGCGAGGTCGGCAGGGTCGCCGACGACGAAGCGGTGGAGAACGCCGTCAGCATGGCTTCGTCGATGCTGCGGAAGAAGCGCCAGGGACTCATGCCGCCGAAGAACTTCACGACGGCGGAATAGACCACGAACTGATGGATCGCGAGCGCGAGCAGCACGACGCCGACATACTTGCCGAGCAGGAACAGTACCTGCCAGCCGAGCTTCGCCGTCAGGGTGAACAGCAGGCAGGCGACCGCATACGGCGCGAGCCGGATGACGCGGTCGATGAGCGTCATCGAAATATCGTAGATGCCCTGGATGAATTCCTTGACCCGCGCAACCCCGGGTGTCGGCGTCAGCACCATCGCGATGCCGAACATCAGCGCGAAGAACATGATGCCGATCATGTCGCCGCCCGATGCGGCGCGCACGATGTTGTCCGGCACGATCTGCACCAGCATGTCGATGCCCGACGGCGGCGCGGCCTGCGCGGTCAGGCTCTTGGCCTTCGCGGCGCTTTCCTGGAGCAGGGTCGCGCGCGCGGTGTCGTCGATGCCCACGCCGGGCTGCAGCAGGTTCACCAGCACCAGGCCGATGATCACGGCGATGCCCGAGACGAACACGGTGTACAGCAGCGTTTTCCAGCCGACGCGGCCGAGCGAGCGCAGGTCACCCATTTCCGCGACGCCGAGGACCAGTGCGGAGAACAGCAGCGGAATCACGAGCATCAGCAGGAGGCGCAGGAAGATCTGGCCGACCGGCTGCGTGACGTAGGTGACGGTGTTGGCGAGCCAGACGCTGTCGCTGCCGGCGAAGCGATAGCAGAGCACCCCGGCGATCACGCCGACGAGGAAGCCGATCAGGATGCGGGCATGCAGCGGAAGGCCGCGCGGGCCCGGTCCGGAAGTCGTGTCGGAGGCGTGGCTCATGCGGGGTCCGCGGAGTACGAAAGCGGCGACCCTACCGGAGAACTGCGCGCCGGAGCAATTGCGCGGCGCGCAAAAAAGACCGAGCCCGATGCGACAGGGGGGACGCATCGGGCTCGCGCGGTCATCCTGGACCAGAGCACCCTGCCCTTCCTACGACTCCATTGAATGCGTGACGCGCGTGTTACGACGCTGTGCACATGGTGCGGAACCGCGCCCGAAAACCGGCGCCGAGGCTATTCGCGACGCACGCTGCAAACTGCCCACCGGTTCGCAGTTCGGCAGCGCTGGGCAGTTTCCGGCACGCGAGAACGTGGATTTCTCGGACGGACGGTAGTCCGCCGCATCGCCCCCGCACGCTGCCGATGAGACGTCGAGGCCGCCACGATCCCCCAACGAAGTCCCGACCTCGCGCCGACCGGCCGGCGCGCGCCGGGACTGGTTCCGCGGCTCGGGCTGCGGACCCAACGGTAAGCCGGTCCGTGTAAGCTAGGCCGCTTCGTCGCAGCGGCCGGGGGCCGACTGCAAAATTTACCGTTATTGGGTTTGCACGGATGTCCGCTCAACCGATACCGCTGTGCGTCGATCTCGACGGCACGCTGATCCGCTCCGATCTGCTGTTCGAGTCCGCACTGAGCCTGCTGCGGCGCAATCCGTTCTATGTCTTCGTCTTCGCGCTCTGGCTGCTGCGCGGACGCGCCCATCTCAAGCGCGAAATCGCGCAGCGCGCCGACGTCGATCCGGCGACACTGCCCTACGACGAACGCGTCGTCGACTGGCTGCGCGAACAACAGGGCCAGCGCCCGCGCGTGCTCTGCACCGCGTCCGACGCGGCGCTCGCGAACGGCGTCGCGACGCACCTGGGCCTGTTCGACGAAGTGCTCGCGAGCGACGGCACGCGCAACCTGGCCGGACGCCACAAGGGCGAAGCGCTGCGCGCGCGCTACGGCGACAAAGGTTTCGACTACGCCGGCAACGAATATCGCGATCTCCACATCTGGAAACATGCACGGCGCGCGGTCGTCGTCAACGGCGGCTCCGGACTCGCGCGCGCCGCCGGCGACTGCTGCGACGTCGAGCGCGTGTTCGAGGCGCGCCGCGGCGGCCTGCGCACCTGGATCAAGGCGCTGCGCGTGCACCAGTGGCTCAAGAACCTGCTCGTGTTCCTGCCGCTGTTCACCTCGCACCGCGTGCTCGAGACCGCGACGGCGCTGAACTGCATCCTCGCGTTCCTCGCATTCGGCCTCTGCGCCTCGGGCGTCTACCTGCTCAACGACCTGTTCGACCTCGATGCCGACCGGCGCCATCCGCGCAAGCGCCTGCGGCCGTTCGCGGCCGGCACCTTGCCGCTGTCGGCGGGCGTCGTCGCCGCGCCGCTGCTCGCACTCGCCGGACTCGCGCTCGCTGCCTGGCTGTCGCTGCCGTTCGCGGGCGTGCTCGCGTGCTACTACGCGCTGACCCTGGCCTATTCGCTGCGCCTGAAACGCATCGTCATGCTCGACGTGATCGTGCTGGCCGCGCTGTATACCGTGCGCATCATCGGCGGCGCCGTCGTCATCGGCGGCGGACTGTCGTTCTGGCTGCTCGCGTTCTCGATGTTCCTGTTCCTGAGCCTCGCGATGCTCAAGCGCTATACGGAACTGCGCACCCTGCTCGGCAGCGGCAAGTCGGAAGCCAGCGGCCGCGGCTACGCCGTCGACGACATCGCGCTGATCCAGTCGCTCGGCGGCGCGAGCGGCTACATGAGCGTGCTCGTGCTCGCGCTGTACATCAACAGCACGGCGAGCGAAGCGCTGTATCGCCACCAGCAGGTGCTCTGGCTGCTGTGCCCGTTGCTGCTGTACTGGATCAGCCGCATCTGGCTCATCGCGCATCGCGGCTACATGCACGACGATCCGGTCGTGTTCGCGCTCGTGGATCGCGTGAGCCGCGTCATCCTCGCGCTCTGCGCGATCGTCGTCGCCGGAGCGATCTGAGATGGGCGGCGAATCCTGGGGCCGTTACCCGCCGCCGCGCGATCAGCGTCTGCTGGCGCTGCGCGACCGCGATGCGCCCCTGCCGCCGTTCGACGGCACGGCGCTGCCGCGCGGCAACGGCCGCAGCTACGGCGATTCCTGCCAGAACGACGGCGGCACGCTGCTCTGCGCGCGCGGGCTCGACCGCTTCATCGCATTCGATCCGGCCACGGGCGTGCTGCGCTGCGAAGCCGGCGTGCTGCTCTCGGAAATCCTCGATCTCGTCGTCGGCCAGGGCTGGTTCCTGCCGGTCACGCCGGGCACGAAATACGTGACCGTCGGCGGCGCGATCGCGAACGACGTGCACGGCAAGAATCATCACGTAGCCGGCTGCTTCAGCGAACACGTACTCGGCTTCGAGCTGCTGCGCAGCGACGGCAGCCGGCGCTGGTGCAGCCCGCAGGAAAACGCCGACTGGTTCGCCGCCACGGTGGCCGGACTGGGACTGACCGGACTGATCACCTGGGCCGAACTGCAGCTGCGGCGCGTGCGCGGCCCCTGGCTGTCGGTCGAGACGCACCGCTTCGACAACCTCGCCGGATTCTTCCCGCTCGCGTCCGCGTCCGAGCGCGACTACGAATACACCGTGGCCTGGATCGATTGCGCCGCGCGAGGCGACGCGATGGGCCGCGGGCATTTCATCCGCGCCAATCACGCCGCGGCGGCCGACGGACCGCGCGCGCCGAAGCGCCGCCTCGCCGTGCCGCTGACACCGCCGTTCTCGCTGATCAACGGACTGAGCCTGCGCGCCTTCAACGCGGCGTACTACCACCGGCAGCAGGCACGCGTGCGTCACGAGCTGTCGCACTACGAGCCGTACTTCTATCCGCTCGACGCGATCGGCCAGTGGAACCGCATCTACGGGCCGCGCGGATTCCTGCAGTACCAGTGCGTGATCCCGCCGGCGCAGGCGCAGGCCGGCATGGCCGAACTGCTGCGGCTCATCACCGAGAGCGGCAGCGGTTCGTTCCTGGTCGTGCTCAAGCTGTTCGGCGAGCGCAAATCGGCTGGTATCCTGTCGTTTCCGCGACCCGGCGCGACCCTCGCGCTGGACTTCCCCAACGACGGTCCGGCCACGTTCGCGCTGCTCGATCGGCTCGACGAGGTCGTCGCCGCGGCGGGCGGCGCGGTCTATCCCGCGAAGGACGCGCGGCTCGCCGGCGCGCGTTTTCGCGGCTATTTCCCGAACTGGCAGACGCTGCAGCCTTTCCTCGACCCGAAGTTGTCGTCGGGTTTCTGGCGCCGCGTCACGGAGTAACCCATGCGCAGAATCCTCATCGTCGGCGCGACCTCGGCGATCGCCG
>CAMLSI010000222.1 GCA_946482585.1 uncultured Lysobacteraceae bacterium | reverse complement strand
TCGATCACAATGAAACCATCACGGTGCACAACGATCGCACCGAAACCGTCGACGGCAACGAGACGATCACAGTGCACAAGAACCGCACCGAGACCGTCGACCAGAACGAGTCGATCACGGTACACAAGAATCGCACGCGCGAAGTGGACGGCAACGAATCGGTCACGGTGCACAAGACGCGCAACAAGACGATCGACAAGAACGAGATCGACAACATCGGCAAGAACTGGTCGATCACGGTATCGCGCTTCAAGACCGAGACCATCGGCATGGCGTCGATGCAGAACGTGGGTCTGGGCAAGATGACCAACGTCGGCCTCGGCTATAACCGCAACGTCGGCGCGATGATGTACAGCGTGGTCGGTATCAGCCGCAGCGACACCATCGGCAAGAATCACAGTTCCGCGGTCGGCGATACATACACGCTGACCGCCGGTGGCGGCTCGAACATTACGATGGACGGCGACAGCATCACGTTGACCGTCGGCAAGTCGAAACTGACGATGAAGAAGGACGGCAGCATCAAACTCAACGGTGTGACGATTGACGTGACTTCGACCAAGGAGCAGCGCTTCAGAGCGAAGAAGAACATCAGCATGAAGGGCAAGAAGATCCTGGAGAACTGAGGTGACAGCCAAGAAAACCGGGGTCGAGGCCCGACGCGAATCGGCGGAGCCGGCGTCGCGCGACGCTGCTGCGGAACTGATGCAGGCGTTGCTCGGCAGCCGTCCGCTCGTAGCCGAAGCGCCGATTCAGGGCGTGCTGGTAGGTCTGCTGCACGATTTCGATGCCGCCGGTCAGCCGCGCATCGTCATTCCCGGCCGCATCGAGCAGCCGTGCGTGGCGCGAAGCATCTGCCTGCTGAGTGCCGGGCAAGAGGGACGGCAATGTGCGTTGCTGTTCGAGAACGGCGATCTCTCTCAGCCGCTGATCATGGGGCTGCTGCATGAACCGGTCATCACCGTCCATACGGTCGGGGCGGTGACGGCGGTGCAAGAGGCCGAATCCTTCAGTGTCGAGGCCGAGCGCGCGATCGAGCTGCGCTGCGGAAAAGCCTCGTTGCGCCTGAGCAGCGACGGCCGCATCGAACTGCGCGGCACGACCGTCATCAGTCATGCGACGGGGCTGAATCGCATCCGCGGCGCGTCCATCAAGTTGAACTGAGCGATGGAAATCATCAACGGCACTCCGTTCCGGCTGGAAGCGACGCAAGCGACGGAGAAATCCGGTCATGCCGTGCTCGTCATCATGTGCAAAGGCAGCTACGCGTTCCCGGCCGAGGAAGGCGGTGCGCTGCTGCCGGCAGCCCAGCAGATGCCGATACTCGCGAGCGATCTGTTCGACGGCGAGCCGGGCCTGTCCACTCCACTGTTCGAAAGCGACTACGCCACGCGCAAACGGCGCTGCGACATCGTCGTTCGTGCCACCGCTCACGCGCCGCAAGGCAGGCCGGTGCGTGAGCTCGATGTGGCCTTCCGTGTCGGAAGCTGCGAAAAATGGGCGCACGTCGTCGGCGATCGCCGCTGGCAAATGGGGCTGGTCGGCCTGACGCCGAGCGACGCCGAGCCGTTCACGGCGATGCCGATTACCTACGGGCGCGCCTATGGCGGCAGCAGCGAGGTGCGCGGCGAGCCGTACGCGCATCCGGCGAATCCGGTCGGCTGCGGCTATGCAGGGCCGCGCGGCGAGGCCAACCTGTATGGCCAGCCCGTTCCCAATATCGAACAGCCGGGCGATCCCGTCGCGCACATCGGCGGTGACTACCGGCCCTGGTCGTTCGGGCCGATCGGTCGCAGCTGGCAGCCCCGTTTGCCGTTGGCGGGGACGTATGACGATTATTGGAAAGATGAAATATTTCCCTTGCTGCCTGGGGATTTCGACGACGGCTACTTCCAGTGCACGCCGCCGGACCAGCAGATCGACCATCCGCGCGGCGGCGAGGAGGTACGCCTGCTGAACCTGCATCCGACGCGGCCACATATCCACTTCCGCCTGCCGGCGCTGGACATGCCAATGGCCGTGCTCGACCGGAAGCGCCGGCTGACCCTGCTGGAGCCGGTCGTCGACAGTGTCGTGCTGGATGCCGAGACGGAGCGGCTGATCGTCGTGTGGCGCGCCCAGTATCCCTTGCGCCGCAGCCTGCGCGAACTCGAACTGGTCGCGGCCGGCAACGTCTGCAAGCGCTGGTGGAAGTCGCGCGTGCTCGGTACGGAAGACTGCGGTTGCGGCGGCGTGGAGACCAACGACGAGGATCTGGCGCCCGTGGACCGCGCGCTCGACGGTGGAGCCGCGGCATGAACGTCCCGGTTCTGCAGGTGCTCGGTGCCGGCGCCGCTACCAGCGTCGGTCTGGGGCTCGCCGCGACGACCGCGGCGATCCGCGCCGCCGTGGACAATTTCCAGGAAACGCAGTTCGTCGACGAGATCGGTGAGCCGCTGCTCGGCGCGCCGATTCCGTTGCCGCTGCCCGGTGACGACGAAGACACGCGTACCGGCGGCGGCGAGCGCTTCGGCTATCTGTTGTCGCTGGCCGTCGAGGAATGCCTGTCCAGCGCCGGCGTCGCCTTGCCGCTGGCGGCCAACGTGCCGCTGTTGCTGCTTGGCGACGACGCCCGTCCCGGACCCATGCTGGAGACGGCATATGCCGTGCACCGGCGCTGCGCGCATTTCTTCTCTCAGCCCGAGCGACTGCACATGCAGGCGTTCACCAGCGGCGAATCGTCCTGCGTCGCCGCGCTGGCCGCGGCGCGCCAATTCATTGCCGACGGCGCGCCGCAGGTACTGATCGCCGGCGTCGACTCCTGGCTCAACGGCGCCGACGTCAGCCACGGTCTGCGCCACGAACGTTTTCTGACCGGCAGCCAGGCTGCCGGCTTCATTCCCGGCGAGGCCGCCGCTGCCGTCCTGATCGGTCCCGACAGCGCGACGGATCGTCAGCCGCTGTTGCTGCGCGGACTCGGTCTGGCCGAAGAACCGGCCGTGGTCTTCGGCGACCAACCCTGCTCCGGCAAGGGGCTGTCCAAGGCGATCGCTGCGGCGCTGCGAGAAGCGGGTCTGCAGCCGCACGAAATGAATGCGCGGCTGTGCGACGTCGCGGGCGAGGAATACTACTTCGAAGAGTCGGCCTATGCCTGGGCGCGCGTGCTGCGCAATCCGCTGCCGCCGGGTTACCAGTACCTGCAGCCGGCTACCCGCGTCGGCCACGTCGGCGCGTCGTTCGGTCCTCTGCTGATCGGCTATCTGTGGCGTCTGGCCCAGGTAGGACGCCTGCTCGGGCCGCATGCGCTGATTCACCTGTCATCGACCCAATCGCTGCGCGGCGCCCTGGTGCTGTCGCAGCGCACGCATTGACCCGGAGACTGCCATGGGCCGTGCCACTCACGTCTACGCCAACAACAACGAAATCGCCGCCAAGTCCGCCAACGGCAAGTCGGCGATGGCGTTTCCGGACGTCTGCTTCTCGCCGCCGACGCCGCCGCCGAGCGGCGTGCCGGTGCCGTATCCGAACACCTGCTTCGCGAAGAACATCGCCAAGGGCAGTCGCAGCGTGTTCATACGGCGCAAGGAAATCGCGCTGGAAGACAAATCGTATTTCAAGACCAGCACCGGCGACGAGCCGGCCACACCGGCGCTGAAGAAAGGCATCATCTCCGGCAAGATCAAAGGCAAGTGCTATTTCCAGATGTGGTCGCCGAACGTCAAGGTCGAAGGCCGCGGCGTCGACCGCCACATGGACATCGTCACGCACAATCATCGCAACCAGCCCAATGCGCTGCTGCAGAAATACCGCGCGCGCGACACGCTGCCCAAGGAATGCGAGCGCGACAAGAAGCGCATCAACGACAAGTGCGGCCCGGACGACGACAAGAAGCGCGAGCGGCAGAAGAAGAAGGGGCTCAAGGGCAAGGACAAACCCAAGCAGGATCCGGGCAGCTACAACTGGATCACGGAGCATTGTGGCCCTCTGATGATGTCGCCGGACCTGACCAATTTCGAGGACTTCAAGAATTCGACGAACTTCATCAGCGACGGCCAGTACGACGATCTCGTCGGCAAGCTGATGCAGGAGGCTGCCGACGAATTCGAGCAGAAGCTGATGGATTATGCGAAGGAGAAAGCGGCCAAGTACGCCGTGCGCCGCGTCGCTACCGGCTGGATTCCGGTGCTCGGCCAGATCATCGCGGCGGCCGATACGCTCTATACGGCTTACGAGGTCGCCACGACGATCCCCGACCGGCTCAACGAACTCGACGATTTGAAGAAGCTGGCCGAGCGCGCGCGCGGCGAAGCGGACAAATTGCAGGGACTGTTCGACAAGTACAAGGACAAGCTGAAGAACTGGGACAATCTGCTGCCCAAGGAAAAGGAAAAGATCGCCAAGGAAATCATGACGGCGACGCAGACTGCCTATGCGGCCGTGCAGCCTTGCCTCAATGCGCGCAAGTGCCAGCTGGAGAAGTTCAGCGACACCAAGAACAAGAGTCCGACCAACCAGGAAGGCGGCTGCTGTCCCGGCCAGACCGGCCATCATCTGTTGCCGGACGCGATGTTCCGCAATCCGGAGGCCAAGGCGCGCAACGACGCGTTCGAAGCGTGGAAGAAGAACTACGGCGGCAAGAAGGACAAGGCGGCTCTCACGATCAACGACATGGATCGTGACAACCTGCCGAAGGAAAATTGCTGGGGCAACTATACCGAGGGCGGCGGTCCGACGATTTGTGCCGAAGGCGGCAATCCCGGCGCGGGCTCTCACGCCGCCATCCACAAGGCGACCGAGGTCGCGCTCAGCGACAGCGTGGGCAAGCGCACGATGGACTACGCCACCGCGCGCGATCGCGTCGCGAACATCGTCGCCGAATTGTACGGCTGCAAGGCCGAATGCATAGCGGCGCAGCTGGATCAGGAGTACAGGAAAATGTACACCTGTTCACCGTTCGAGAAGGCCAAGGTGGTGCCGCACGCGGGCAAGTCCGGCCACACCAAGAAAGCGGCGGCCGGCGCGCCGGACGAAGACGGTCACGGCTAAGGAGCGAACCGGATGATTATGGAAATGGAACAATGGGCGCGTTACGTCGAAGGCTTCCATGTCGTCGGCGGTGCCATCGGCTTCGACAACACGCGCTACTGCTTCATCCTGGAGGAAGACAGCGAGAACTATCACCGCGATCCGTTGCCGACGTTGCGGTTGCTGTTCGCGCGGATGGAACGTCCGCTGGAAACCCGCTTCTATCGTCGCGACTTCGAGGAGTTCACGTTCACTACGGCGGCCTGTGGCAGCGGCAAGGGCGAAGACGAATTCGTCGCCGTCGACGTGCGCGGCAACGTCATCGCCTACAACCAGGACGAGGGCAAGCAGAACGCGCACGTGGAGCAGGGCGGCATCGATACGCGGTGGCTGGACGGCGAGCGCCGCGCCGGTATCAATCGCATCAAGCGCGTCAATGGCAAACTGTATGCCGTCGCTCAGGACCGCATGCTGCTGGAGCGCCGCGGCAGTGGCAGCTGGGTCGAATTTCCCGGACTCGAGCGGCCCAAGGAGCGGCTGGACGAGAAGACCATGCCGCTCGACTTCGGCTTCCAGGACATGGATGCCTTCGGCCCTGCTGACGTCTACGCCGTCGGCGGCAAGGGCGACGTGTGGCACTACGACGGTAAACGGTGGCGCCGTTGTGATTTTCCGTCGAACGAATGGTTGTTCACCGTCTGCTGCGGCGGCGACGGTCAGGTCTACGTCACCGGTAACATGGGCTCGATCTGGCGCGGTGCCGGCGACACGTGGAAGAAGATCGACGACGCAAAGTTCTCGGTCGCTTTCAACGATGCGGTCTGGTTCGCCGGAAAGCTCTGGTGTTCCAACGACTACGGCCTCTACACCCTGAATTCCAAGGGCCTGGCGCTGGCTGACGTGCCTTCGGACACACAGCTGACCACGCGTCGCCTGAACATCTCACCTGACGGAAAGCGCCTGTTCTCGGCAGGCAACCACGGTGCGTCGGTCTTCGACGGCAAGGCGTGGCAACTGCTGTTCAGCGATCTGGAACTGGGTTCCTGAGAGCCGTCGCCGGCGCTCCGGTGAGCGTGGACCCCTCGAGCCCTGGGACGCGAGCGGCTCCAGGACGGCCACGACCCCGCTCGCCCTGATCGACACGCGTTTCGAGCCGGCCGAAGTATCTGCCGACGTGCCGCCGGCTGCCCTTCTGTCGGATGTTTCTCCGGATTGACCCACACGACATCTTCGAACTGAGCACAGCCCCATGAACATCGTACGACCGGCCGTCCGGGCCGTGCTGCAGCAACACCTCGAAGACGCCGCATTCTGCTGGCTGCGGCGGCAGGATGCGCTGTGGAGTCCGCTCTACTCGCGCGACGAGCTCGGCCGCATCGACCAGATCCTGGATGCGCACCTGGAAGGGTTGCGCGTCGCCGGCGTCGAGGCGATTGCTCCCGCGCTGGAAAACCTGGACCGCTGGCAGACGGCCGACGAAGCTTTCGTCAGTACCTATGTGCTGGCCCATAGCCCCACGGCGACGGCGCTGGCGCAACTGGAGGGGGCGCTGGTCGAAGTGCCCGAACTCGTGACGGGCGCCGCCGCCGCGCTGCTCTGGGCCGGCAGCGATGCGGCGTTGCCCCTGCTGCAGCGTTGGTGGCATTCCACCGAAGCGCCGTTGCGCCGCGCCGCCTTGCCGGCAGCGATGCGCCATCCGCGCGTCAAGCGCAGCACCGTCGTCCTCGACAGTGAGGAGAGCGCCGATACGTCCTTGCGCGCCCGCGCTCACCGCGCGATCGGCGAGTGGCGTCTCGACGACTTCAGCGCGCAGGCGCGGCGAGGCCTGGACGACGTTTCCGCGCGCTGTCGCCTGGAGGCTGCGGCAGCGCTCAGCCTGCTCGGCGATGCCGTAGCTGCTGATCGCATCGCCGAGGAGTTGCCGGCGCTGGAAGGTCGCGCGCGTCGCCGTGCAGTGCTGGCCTGGGCGGCAGGTGCGACCGCTCCTGCGTTCGCCGCCGCGTTCAACCGGCTGGTCGCGCAGCCGGAACTGCACCGCGATCTGATCTGGGCGCTGGCCTTTCGCGGCGACGGCGCCGGGTTGCCGCATCTGGCCTGGTGGCTGCAGTTCCCGCAGCACGCGCGGCTGGCCGCTTACGCGATCGTGCATGTTACCGGCCTGGATCTCGAAGATCAGGGACTATGGCTGGATGACGATAGCGACGAAGACGAGCACCGCAATGAGAAAGACGACGATTCTGCCGATGACATCCACGGTCATGCCGATGAAGGCGACGAACTGGACGAGGATGACGGCCTGCTCGAACCCGATGCGGCAGGGCTGGTGGCCTGGGTCGAGCGTCAGGGCGACCGCTTCGTGGCCGGCCAGCGCTACCTCGCGGGTGAAATGATGGAAAATGCCGACATTTCCACCGTCCCGGAAGCGACGCAGCCGCAACGCTGGCAACTGGCATGGCGGGACTGCCGCGCCGGCAATGCCGAGTCGCTGCCGCAGATGGGTGCTCCCGTGTTGCGCTGAGTCGTTACCGCAGATGGGCGCTCCCGTGTTTGCGTCGAGCGCCGGCTGCGCGGCGCCATCCCGCATTTCCCTCGAAATTGTCCTCGGCGGATTTTTGCGCCGATCCCGCTTTGCGGCGTCGCCGCCCATGCGTTGCGACATCGACAGTGGCCGGAACGCAGGCAGGAGCTGCGCCATGTCGAGATCGTCGACTTCGACGCACGTCGCGCTGTCGGCGGCGCCCGCGGGCCGGAACCTTCATGGCCGGCTGATTCAGGCGATGCCGCAGGGCAATTTTGACGCGGCCTTCACGTGGTCGCTGCGCGCGCCCGGAAGTCGCCGCACGGCGTTCGCGGCGTGAGCGTCCGATCCACGATCGACGCGTCCGGCGCAAGGCCGGGCCGGTACACCGCCCACGGCGGACCTTCGTTCAGGTTTTACCGGGTAGGGAAATCGCGCGCCGGATCGTGGTTATACCGAAAGCGTCTTGCAGGGGGCGACGTCCGGCAGGCGGTGCGCGCTGCGTGCGCCGATGTGCGCATGTCGCAATGGCAACGACACGACGGTGTGCAATTGTCCCGCTCGCCGTCGACGCTGTGCTGCTTCGCGTCAATGTGACGCAGTTGCTGTTTACTTCTGCGTCTCAGACGTTAAGGTACAGCCTGGGTTCAAGCCACCGCGTGGCGCGGTGCTCGGTCTCCGAGGCGCTCGCATTCCTCGGCGTGATCGACGCGCGAAATGGCTCGCGCGAAACCTGGCAGTTATTCGCAATGCCGCCGGCTCGCTGCCGGCCCGGCTGACGGCTCGCCGTCGCCGCGTCACCGCCTGGACTTGCGCAAGGATCATCATGAACCGCACCTTGAACGTCACCACGCCTCTCGGCCCGGAAGTGCTGCGCTTC
>CAMLSI010000221.1 GCA_946482585.1 uncultured Lysobacteraceae bacterium | reverse complement strand
TTCGCGCCGTCGGCATCGGCGCAGCGCCGGGTCGCCGCGATAGAACACGGCGGCGTGCGCTACGGCAGCGTAGTGTTCGAACGCGAGGATTCCGGCGGCGTCGTGCGTACGCGCGAGACGGCGCGCATCGGCGTGCGCGCGTTGAAAGCGCGCGAATGGCGCACGTACGAGCAACGCAGCAGCGAGGGCGCGGACGGCACGCCGTTGTGGCTGTGGCGGCGCGTGGTTTCAGGCCCCTCGTCGCTGCTGGCGAACGCGCGCATCCGTGACGGCACGATCGAACTGCAGCGGCGGGAAGGCTCGCAGACGCGCCGCGATACGCTGGCAGCGCCGCCCGACCTGCTTGTCGACGCGGGCCTGCTGCGCCGCATCGCCGCGCAGCCGCGCGACACGCCGTGGTCGTTCGCCTACAGCGAGATCGATCTGGCTGCCGCGCAGATCGTTTCCGTGCGGCTCAGCAGCAGCGGCGTCGCGATCGGCGACCGTCTGGAACTGCTGCGCGAAACCGGCCACGGCGAATCGGTCTCGCGCCGCCGCCTGTATTGGTCGCTCGCCCAGCAGCGCCTGCTGCCGGGCTGGGAATTCGCCGGCGCGCGCTTCGACAGCCGCGCCTGCGACGAATCCTGCGCCGACGACGACGTGCAGTACTACGATTTGCTTGCGGGCCTGACGATCGCTTCGCCGTATCACGTGCCCGTCGCCGTACGCCGCAAGACGCTGCGCTACGTATTCGAATCCTCCGACGGCGTCGTGCCGGAGCTGCCGGCCACGAGCGAACAGGCGGTCGTGCGGCGCGGCACGCGCAGCGTCGTGACGATCTGCGCCGACTGCGGCGACGAGGCCGCCCCGGATGATGCCGCGCTCGCGCGCTATCGCGCCGCGAACGCCTGGGTGCAGAGCGACCATCCGAGTCTGCGTTCGCTCGCGCACAGCGCGCGCGCGAACGGCACGATCGAGTCGCGCATGCACAAGCTCGTGCGCTTCGTGCAGGAATACATGATCGGCGGCCGGCAGTCCCTCGGCTACGCGAGCGCGCTGCAGGCCGCGGAAACGCGCAGCGGCGATTGCACCGAATTCGCCGTGCTGCTCGCCGCGCTCGCGCGCGTACACCGGATTCCGACGCGTGTCGTCGGCGGCCTGCTGTACTCGAGCCGCTTCACCGGCCGGCAGAACGTGTTCAGTCCGCACGCCTGGGTGCAGGTCTGGGACGGCACGCGCTGGGTCAGCTTCGATGCCGGCGTCGGCGATTTCGATTCGACGCACGTGGTGCTCGCGATCGGCGACGGCTCGGCCGGCGACTACGCCGACGTGCTGCGTCGCGTGCGGGCGTTGCGCATCGTGGCGGCGGCGCAGATCGCGCCGTGAGACGGTCGACGTTCGCCGCCGTCAGGCCGCGATCCCGAACGGGTCGTCGATCGAGTGCGCGGGCTGCGTGAACCAGCGCGGACCGTGCGGTGTCATGTAGAAGTGGTCTTCGTGACGCACCCCGAACTCGCCGGGCACGCAGATCATCGGTTCGTTGCTGAAGCACATGCCCGGCGCGAGCGGCGTGCGGTCGCCGCCGACGAGGTAGGGCCACTCGTGAATGTCGAGGCCGATGCCGTGGCCCGTGCGGTGCGGCAGGCCGGGCAGCGCATAGCCGGGACCGAAGCCGCTGGCCTCGAGATAGCCGCGTGCCGCCGCGTCGACCGCTTCGCAGGCCACCCCCGGACGCGCGGCGGCGAACGCCGCGGCCTGTGCCGCCTTCTCCGCATTCCAGACGTCGCGCTGACGTGCGCTGGCGGTGCCGAAAACGTAGCTGCGCGTGATGTCCGACATGTACCCGTGCACGAGGCAGCCCGTGTCGATGAGCACCATCGCATCGCGCGCGAGCGGCCTGGGTTGTTTGACGCCGTGCGGGAACGCGCTGTCGGGACCGAACAGCACGATGCAGAAATACGAACCCGCCGCACCGACCCTGCGGTGCGCCGCGTCGATGAAGTCCTCGACCTCGGCGACGGTGATGCCTTCGCGCAGCATGCTCGCGGCAGCCTTGTGCACGGCGAGCGTCATGTCGTGCGCACGCTGCATCAGCGCGATCTCGTTCGCGGACTTGTGCATGCGGCAGGCGGCCGTCACCGGCTTCGCATTGACGAACTGCCAGTCGCGGGCGACTTCGCGCAGGCCGTCGACGACGAAGAACGGCGTGCTCTCGCAGAGACCCACGCGCCGGCCGAGCGCGGGATCGAGCGCCTCGAGGCGACGAAGCAGCAGGACGTAGGGATTCTCGTGCTCGTGCCAGGTATGCACCGCACCGGGCAGCACCTGATAGCCGAGGATGGTGCCTTCCTCGAACGCCGGCGCGAGGAATTCGACCTCGCCCCGGGCCGGCAGCAGCGCGCCGACGAGGCGCTCGCTGCCGCGCCAGATCAGTCCCGTGAAATAGCGCAGGTTCGTGCCCGCGTGCAGGTAAAGCGCGGCGATACCCTGTTCGCGCATCAGCGCCTGCGCGCGCGCGATGCGTTCGCGGTATTCCGGCAGCGCGATCGGCGCCGCGCCGTCGAGCATGGGCCGCAGGCCGGCCAGAGCCGCCTCGGCCGAAGTCCCACCGATACCGAGCGTCATGCGTGCTTCCTCATCGCGCCCCGGCGGCGCCGTCCATCCAAGAATTACGTATGGCTAAAATTTTAGTCAAGCTTAAATTCGGCATAAGGCGCCCGGACGGCGAGCGGCGCCCCGGACTTCCCGGCCAGCCCCATGCGGCTGGCGGGCGAGAACATGCGCGCGCTACCTTAGGCGCCAAGGGGAGAGGGAGGCTCGCATGGAGCAACTCGGTGAACGTCTGCGCCGCTATCGGCGCGAGGCGCGCAAGACGCTGCTCGACGTCGCGCGCGAGGCCGGACTGTCGGTCGGCTTTCTGTCGCAGGCCGAGCGCAATCTGTCCGGCGTGTCATTGTCGTCGCTCGCCAATATCGCGAAGGCATTGAACGTGCCGCTGCGCCTGCTCATCGATCAGCCCGAACAGCGCTCGCCCGATTCGCATGCGGGGCAGCGCCGCCGGTACTCCACGGTCGATCGCGGCCAGACCTACGAGCGCCTGTCGAGCACGTTCCCGGGCAGCCAGATCAACGCGGTGAAAATGTGCCTGCCGGTCGGCTATGTGTCCGAGTCGGTCACGCATGACGGCGACGAGTTCGTCTACGTGCTCAGCGGCGCCGTGAGCTACTGCGTCGGCGGCATCGACTATCCGCTGCAGAGCGGCGACTCGCTGCATTTCGACGGACGCTGCCAGCATTTCCTCGCGAACACCGGCACGATACTCGCCGAAGTCGTATCGGTTGGCACCTTGCCGATCTTCGACGACGCGGCCGGCGCCTGAAACGCCGGTCGGAACGCCCTTCTCACTTGGCCACACCCGATCCGATGACACCTGCCACCCTGCTGCGCCGCCATCCTTCCGCGCTGCTGCTCGCGCTGCAATTGCTGAGCCTCGTGCTGTATCCGCTGACCGACGACAACGAGAACGGCCGCATGCTGTTCGGCGCGATCGGTGTCGTCGCGGTATCGCTGTCGGTCTGGGTCGTCGATCGCAGTCCCGCGCGCACCTGGGTCGCGCTGCTGCTGGCCGTGCCGGCCGTACTGTTGACCGTGTCCGCGATCGCGAGCGGCAGCCTCGTGCTGCTGACCTGGTCGGCGCTGTTCGAATCGGCGTTGTACTTCTATGCGGCCGGCAGCCTCATCGCCTACATGATGCACGACCACCGCGTGACCAGCGACGAGTACTTCGCCGCGGGCGCGACGTTCACCTTGCTGGCCTGGGCGTTCGCGTACGCGTACTTCGTGTGCCAGGCCTGGTATCCCGAGAGTTTCACCGGCCTGCGGGCGCCGGCCGAGCCGCGACGCTGGATGGAACTGCTGTTCCTGAGCTTCACGACCCTGTCCGGCGTCGGCATCGGCGACGTGATTCCGCTGGGAATGCCGGCGCGCGCGCTCGTGATGCTCGAGCAGTTCGCCGGCATCGGCTATATCGCCGTCGTGGTCTCACGCCTGATCGGCCTCGGCATGCTGCGCGTCGCGCGCAGCAAGTTCGAGGACTGAATTCAGGCAACCGCCTCGGGATTCAGCGCGAGCATCGTCAGGCCGAGCAGCACGACGATCCAGAACAGGCCGCCGGCGATCATCCAGGCGAAGTTCGCCGCGCTGAAGGTCGCATTGGACGAACCTTCCGGATCGCCTTCAGCGAGATTGAGCGCGCGCTGCGCAGCCAGCAGCGGCAGTATCGGCAGGAATGTCGCGACCAACGCCAGCGCCATCAGCGGCACGGAAACCGTGTCGACGACGCGGTCGACGAAGCGGTCGGCGAGGCGCGTCACGATCACGAGTATCACGTAGGCGGTCGCCTGCGTGCCGGCGTTCCAGACGTACCGCTGGCCCGCACGCCGGCAGGCTGCATCGATGTTCTCGAACAGCTGGTGCACGAAGAAAATCTGGAAGATCGAACGCGGCACCGGCCAAACGTCCGCCTTGTGGCGCAGCTTGTACAGCGCCCAGTTCTGATAGAACCAATAAATGCTGTAATAGCCGAATGTCAACATGTACAGAAATATGAATTTCCGCGGCGCGACCACGTAGAACTCGCGTGTCGAGGCTTCGGTCGCGTCGGCGACGCGCGCGGCCGGCGGCGCGTACAGCTCCTCACTCATGATGCGGCTCCCCTTTGAGTCGCCGGGCGTCGGCGATCCGTGCCGGATGCGTACCGGCGGTCCGAGCGTAGCAGGAGAGCCCGCGGTGCCGCATCGCGTCAACGCGGACGTCCGGCGCGCGTTGCAGGACGGCGAGACGAGCCTTCCACGGCTCGCCCATCTCGCCCCTGCCCCACGACCGATCGAGGCCGCTCATGCACGCTCGCCCGCGCCTTTCCGCCGTACGTCCGCACCGTCTCGCCGCGATCGCAGCGCTCGCGCTGCCCCTGTTCGCGACCGCCGCGAGCCGCGCGTCCTGCGATCTCGCCGCACTCGACGCACCGATGCAGTCGCTGCTGCAGCAGGCAGGTCTGTCCGGCGGCGCGGTACTGGTCGGCCGCCGCGACGGCGTGCTGTACGAGCGCTACTACGGCAACTACACGGCGGCGACGGTCGTGCCGATCGCGTCGGCGACCAAGCTGCTGTCGGCCGCGCGCATCGCACAGCTCGCGGCGCGCGGCACGCTGTCGCTCGATGCAACCGTGTCGACCGTGCTGCCGCAGTTCACCGGCATCAAAGGCCAGATGACCCTGCGCCAGATGTTCTCGCACACGGCCGGCTACGGCGACGACGAAGACAGTCCGGTGTTGCGCACGAACCAGCCCTCGCTCGCGGCCGCGGTCGACACGGTCGCCTGCTGCGTCCCGATGCCGAACGGCTGGACCCCGGGCGCGCAATTCGCCTACGGCGGCATTTCCATGCACGTCGGCGGCCGCATGGCCGAAGTCGCGACCGGACAGGATTGGCAGCAGGGCTGGATGGACGCGATCGCGCAGCCCCTGGGCATCACGACGATCGACTGGCAGGGGCTCGGCACCACGACCAACTACCGCATCAGCGGCGGCGCGCGCGCCAACCTGCGCGACTACGGCCGATTCCTCGAAATGCTCGCGAACGACGGCGTCGGCAACGGCCGCCGTGTGCTCCCTGCCCCGGCGCTGCCGTCGCTGTTTACCGACGGCGTCGGCAGCCTGCCGATCGCCTACGCGCCGCCGAGCGCACCGCCGCCGGGTCAGTTGCGCTATGCGCTCGGCAACTGGCTCGAGACCGTACCCGACGCGAACGGTTTCGCCACGCATTCGAGCCTCGGCGCGTTCGGCTTTTTTCCGTGGCTCGATCGCACGCGCGGCGTCTATGGCGTCTTCATGATCCGCGGCGGCGCGAACGTCAACGCGACGGCGCGTCCGATCTATCTGCAGATGCTCGACACCGTACGCACGCTCGTCGACGGCGGCGGCTGCGACACGATAGAGATCAGCGACGCCATCCTGCGCGACGGCTTCGACTAGGCGCGCTACGCTACGGCGTCGCCGCCGCGAGCCCGCCCATGAGCACAGTCCTGGTCGCCCAGCATCGTTTCGATCATCCGGCCGATGCCGTCTTCGCCCTCTGCATCGATCCCGAGCGTTTTCCGCAGACCTTTCCCGGCTACGGCCCGATTCCCGCGCTCCGTCGCATCGTGCTCGACGGCCCGCTGGCCATCGGCAGCACGCGCGAAGTCCACAGCAGCGACGGTTCGGTACTGCGCGAACAGGTCACCGCGCTGCGGCCGCCCTTCCATCACGCCTACACACTCAGCGGTTTTCGCGCACCGCTGGGTTGGCTCGTACGCGCCGGTCACGCGGACTGGCAGCTGCAGCCGCTGCAGAACGGTACGCTCGTGACCTGGAGCTATCGCTTCGATGCGACGGCTGCCATCGCGCGCCCGCCCGCCGCGCTGCTGCTGCGCAACTGCATGCAGCCGGCGATGCAGCGCTGCCTGCAACGCATGGACGCGCTGCTGTCGGGAGCGCCGACAGGCTAAGCCGCTGCCGGCGCGGCATGGCCCGCGTCGCCGCCGTCGCGCGTGGGCAAGGTCGGGGAATCCTCATCGACCCTGCGGAGCCTTGCCATGCGGTACCGTCGTACGAGTCTGCTGTTGCTGCTTCTGCCTGCGCTCGCCCATGCGCAGAGCACCTACTGGAACGAATTCGGCCCCGATCGCGCCGCCGGCGCGTTCCTCAACATCACGCGCGAACATCTGGTCAGCGAGAATGCGATCGGCGTCGCCACGGACACGAAGCAGCGGCTGCTGGTGCTCAACGAATGGGACGAAGCCTCGACGACGAACATGGACTGCGCGGTGACGCGCCACGTGCGCCGCGCTCGCGCCCTCGACATGGACTACACCGGCCCGGACGAGCTCGAGGGCACGCGACGCATCGCCGCCGACATGGGCGGCACCGACATCGACAACTGCAGCGCGATCGATGTCGACGCGAGCGATCGCGCGATCGTGGCCGGCACCGGCGATACCGGCAGCGGACTCGGCGGATTTCTCGTGCGGCTCGCCGCCGACGGCAGCTACGACACCGCGTTCGCGGGCGACGGCAAATTCTTTCTGCGCAACCTCGCCGCGTTCGACGGCGCGCAGACGCGCGTCAGCCATGTGCTCGCACTGGCGAACGGCCGCATCGTCGCCTGCGGCAGCGTCACGCGCGGCACGAACCGGCGCATGTTCGCGATGCGCGTGACCGCTGCCGGACAGCTCGACACGAGCTTCAACGGCAGCGGCATCCGCGAACTCGATTTCAACGGGGCCGGCGTCGACGAAGACACGTGCTCGCGCCTGCTGATCCTTCCGGGCGGCGATCTGCTCGCCGGCGGCACCACTTCCGGCGGCAGCGGCAACGGCGACTACGCGCTCGCCCGCATGAACAACGACGGCAGCCTCGACACGGCGTTCTCGGGCAACGGTCTGCTGGTCGTGCCGAACGGCTCGCCGCTCGCGGCCACGCCGTTCCTGACCGACCTCGGCTACGACGCCGGCCGCGAGCGTGTGCTGTTCTCCTGCTGGCTCGCATTCGACGCGTTCGCGCCGGCCGGCTGCGTGATCGCACTGAACGCGAACGGCACGCTCGACACGGGCTTCGCCGACGGCGGCCGTTTCGCATTCCGCTACTCGGACTACAGCGGCATCGGCATCTCGCGCAACGGCGGCGGCACGCGCACGCGCCGTCTGCTCGTGCGCGAGGACGGCATGCTCTACGTACTGGGCACGCACGAAAACAGTCCGTCCGACGCCGCCAGCCATGGCGCCAGCGACGTCGCGCGCCTGCGCATCGCGCCGGACGGCAGCGTGAGCCCGCTCGGCAGCATCGGCTTCCAGAGCTTTCCGAGCGTGCGCCAGTCGGGCGTGACCATCGAGGCCGACGCGCGCAGCGCCGAGACGCTCGTCGACGCGATCTGGTATCGCGGCAACATCGTGCTGCTCGCCGACCGACCGCGCTATCCCGCGAATCTCTTCGATCACGACGACGACGGCGTGCTCGACGAACCGGGCCCGGCCGCACCGGTCGTCGCGGCACTGAACGTCGATCGTCTGTTCAGTGCCGATCACGAATTCGACGGTGTGCCCGAGGCGAGCCTGTCGCTGATGCCGCTGATCAACGCACCCGCAGGCTTCGGCCGCTACTGCAGCGTGCGCGACCCGACCACCGGCACCTACGGCCTGCTGCCGGCCGGCGCGAACGACGATCCCTGCGCGAGCCTGATCGGCAGCAACCCGAACAACCGGATCGAGCGCGCCGGTCTCTACGATCAGACCGGCATCAACAGCGTCGCCGGCATCTGCGGCGGCTTCATCGCACTTTACGGCGGCGCCGGCGCGAGCGGCATGAACCAGGCGTTCGCCGCGAGCACGGGGCAGTCGCAATGCATTTTTACCAATTTCCCG